>JAGGWL010000018.1 GCA_021157555.1 Deltaproteobacteria bacterium
AAAATAGTTGATAATATCAATCAATAAATTATGGAGATAGTAAAAATGCGTTTTTTAATTTTGCTCTTTTCATTCTTTTTTTTGTCCAATGTATTGGCTGAAGATCATTCGCAATACATTAAAGGCCCATTTAAAAAGCCACAGGATGTTACCAAACAATGCCTCACCTGCCATGAAGAAAGTGCCAAACAGGTCATGCAGACCTCGCACTGGACCTGGAGTACACCACCAGTAAAAGTACCGGGACATGAAGGCTTACATCAAATCGGTAAGAAAGACATATTTAACAACTATTGCATTAATGTACAATCTAACTGGCCCCGATGTACCAGTTGCCATACGGGCTATGGCTGGCAGGATAAATCCTTTGATTTTCAGAATGAAGAGAATGTGGATTGTTTGATCTGCCATGCAGATCCTAAAATTTACAAAAAAAATCCTGCCGGAGCCGGTTACCCCAAAAAAGAAGTAGATCTTTTGGCTGCAGCCCAGAGTGTGCGCATGCCAGATCGTAGCAATTGCGGATCCTGTCATTTTTATGGAGGTGGTGGAGAAAATGTAAAACATGGTGATCTGGAAGGTATTTTAGCTCAACCAACCCGTGATCAGGATGTGCACATGGGCTCCGGTATGGTTTGCCAGGATTGCCATGTTACTGAAGGGCACAATTTTATGGGCCGTGGTTCCTCGGTTTCTGTACTGGATGAAAATCATTTGTATTGCGCTGACTGTCATGGCTTAGCTCCTCATGAGAATAAACGGTTAAATCTTCATGTCCGGTCGGTTGCCTGTCAGACCTGTCACATTCCAACATTTGCCAAAGGGAAAGCCACTAAAATCTGGTGGGACTGGTCCAAAGCCGGAAAGAATATTAAGCCAGAAGAAGAATTCGGACGCGAAACTTTTATGAAGAAAAAGGGAGAGTTTCACTGGGGGAAAAATCTTCGCCCTGAATATGCCTGGTACAATGGCACCATGGACCGTTATCTAATAGGTGATAAATTGCATCCAAAGAAAGTCTTGTACTTAAACAGACCCCGTGGTAGCGTTTATGACAATATGGCTAAGATTTATCCCTTTAAGGTCATGCGTGGAAAACAGATTTATGATGCCAAATATAATTATTTAATCGTCCCCAAACTATGGGGTGGCTATTGGAAGCATTTTGATTGGGACAAAGCCGCACGTGAGGGGATGGCCGTGGCCGGCTTACCTTACAGTGGGCAATTTGCTTTTGTAGAAACCAAAATGTACTGGCGCATTAATCACGAAGTAGTTCCTAAAGAAAAAGCATTAAAATGCATCGATTGTCATGGGAAAAATAGTATTTTAGATTGGAAAGCTTTAGGTTATGAGGGTGATCCTATGTTTTTGGGAGATCGCAAAGAAGAAGAACTGATCAAGAAGTATGATCTGAAACGGAAATAATGCGGAGGAAATATGTTGATTCAATTTAAAAACATTCGATTTCTGCTTCTTGTTTTAATGCTGCCTATCCTGCTCTGGGCAAAGGATCATAAATCTTTACATCCAGCCGTTCGCTTGCTCGACCAGCATGGCACGCCAGTCATTCAGAGTGGTGAACCGGTTAGTACCGACAAAACCTGTGGTACCTGCCATGATTATCAATATATTACTGCTCATAGTTACCATGTCCAGCAGGGTAGAAATGAATTTTTTTCTAAAGATAACAGCTCGGATTATTTTCCTGACTATGTGCTTTCACCCGGAATGTTTGGTAAATGGTGTAGTTTACCAAATCGATTGCTTGCGGCGCATAGTGTCAAAAGCATCGAAGATTTTGACCTAGGCACTCCAGAATGGGTTCAAAAATGTGGGACATGCCATGTGGGAGGCGGGCCATCTGAATTAGACCGCCAGAACCGAAGATATGACACCGTAGACGAAAAGGACGTAAAGGGAATAAACCCAGATTATTTCTATGTAAAGAACAATCAACTGAAAAAATGGGATTGGCAAAAAAGCGGGGTGATGGAAATGGACTGTTTCCTTTGCCATACTACAAATTTTGATCGGCTAAGTAGAGATGAAATGCTTCGCAAAGGCCAATTTAAATGGGCCGTAACAGCCACATTGAGGAAAACTGGAATTGTAACCAGGGGAAAAAATGGTTGGCAATACAATAGACAATTGTTTGATGCCAATGGTTTTGTGTCGGCAGATGTTTTACAAATAATAGATCCGACTACTGAAAACTGTGCGCAGTGCCATGGTTTTGGTACCAGCGGGCATCAAAGTTTTAATCCTATTTTCTCTAATAATATTTTGCGTGGTACGCTCAAAATGGGTAGGGTGTTTTCTCCTGAATTTATTTCTGAATCGAATTTAAATATCAAAGGAAAAGATTCTTTAAATTTTGCCTGGGATGTGCATGCAGAACGACTTGTGAGTTGCAGTAATTGTCATTATTCAGTAAACAATCCTGCGTACAATAAATTGGATCCAGATGAAAATTTGGGACATTTAAAATTTGATCCTCGTATACCAGATGTAAATCTGTATCTTAATAAACCAAGCCATGAATTTGCCAAAGGAAATTCCTGCCCAGAAACTGTAGCCGATCATCTGGATAATACCATGCGCACCTGTCAGGATTGTCATGATGCTTCTCAAGCGCATGGATGGCTTCCTTATCGTGAACACCATTTTAAAAGATTAGGTTGCGAAACCTGCCACATTCCTATAAAAAAAATGTGGGCTTTTGAAACTGCGGACTGGACTGTTCTTAAAAAGAATGGGAAATATATTGAAACGATACGCGGCATCCAAGGAGAAATAACGGATTCCAGTGCTTTAATCATCGGTTTTCAACCAGCCATTCTCCCCAGAGTTTCAAAGGATCAATTTTCAAATTATAAATTAATGCCTTACAATTTGATTACTTCGTATTATTGGTACGATCAGTCAGCAAAACGCCCGGTGTTCACACGCTATTTAAAGCAGATTTATCTTAAAAAAGATAAAAACGGACAGTGGGATTACAAGAGCGATATTATCCAGCTTTTTGATGCAAACAAAGATGGAAAATTGAGCAAAATGGAGTTGCGTTTAGACACTCCTGAAAAAGTGGAGTTTATCAAAAACAAATTAAAGGAAATGGGCATTGCAAAACCTGTAATCCATGGAGAGGTAACTCCCTTTTCAATCAATCATAATGTGATTGACTCAAAATATGCCATAAAGGATTGTAATGTTTGTCACAGTCCGGATAGCAGATTGTTTAAAGAAATGGAATTAGCTCAGTATGTTCCACCGGGCACCGATGTTAAGTATGCTGAATTTTGCGCTCAATGCCCTGATGTAAAGAATATTACTGTAAAAAGGAGCACGGGTTTGTTTTTTAATCCAGGACCATTACTTAAGTGTTACTACATCATAGGTCATGATCGAGTTAAATGGGTAGAAATAATCGGTGTTTTGTCCATATTTTTCTCGTTAATTGGTATTGTAATCCATGACATCATTCGTGTAATCAGGAGACATAGATCATGAAACGAATATATATGTATACTGTAGGTGAACGTGTTTGGCACTGGATCCAGGCACTGGTTATCATTCTTTTAATAATTACTGGATTTGAAGCCCATTTTTCAAGTTGGTTTAAGGTTTTTGGCTTTACAGCCTCTGTTTATATTCATAAGGTTTTAGGCTTTTTGTTGCTATTAAATGCCTTTTTAGGATTTTTTTATCATATTTCAACAGGTTTAATCAAACAATTTATTCCAAGACCGCGTGGCTTTTTTGATGGATTGTTCTTACAGGCTCGTTATTATCTGTATGGCATTTTTAAAGGAGAGCCTCATCCTTTTGAAAAAACGCCTCTTCATAAATTAAATCCTTTACAAAAAATAACCTACTTTGGCCTGTTGAATGTTTTACTGCCAGTTCAGGTGATTACCGGTGTTTTAATGTGGGGTAGTGTCTATTTTCCGGAGACTTTTAAAATCTTTGGCGGTTTACCGGTTTTAGCGACGATTCATACGCTCAGCGCTTATTTGTTCATTGCGTTTATAATTGTTCATGTTTACATGACTACCCTGGGGGCTACCCCCTGGACTATGATTAAAGCCATGATTAATGGGTATGAAGAATTACCGGAAGAAGAAACTCATTAATTAGAATACTTCCTTCAAAAAATAACACGCCATAGCGTGTCAAAATTTTCATCCTTATTAAGCCGCTGTCATATTAACATATTCATGGTTAAAAAAGTATAATATTGCTCCCAGAATACGCATTCCTTTTGGTGTTACTCGCCATCTGTGACTTCTTGGTATTTTGGCTATTAACTGCCGAAGGTGTAATTTTTTAAATAGACGAGTTACCCGGGCGGAATATCGACGTTCGCAACCGCATGTTTCTTTGAATAAGGCTCGACGGATATCTGCATTACTAAATCCTCTGACAAGATATTCTGCGCGCATGATTTCAGCAAAAAGAGTAAGGTCTGTTTCTTTTGCAGGATTAAAACCTCCTATCTTCTTTTTGCCATATTTTAAAGGGTTTACAAGGTTTTGTAATTCCTTCTGAGAAGGATGTGGCGAATCTTGTACTGCCAAAGCATCAAGGTAACGGAAATTAGCTGTACGGCATATCTGGCGATATCTGTAAAGATTGCCAACATGCTTACTCATAGGAAACCAACCTTTAACCTTTTTACCTTTTCGTATGCCGCAGCGGTATATCAAAAAGTCATAAGGATGATTGATAACCGTCTCTACTCTTAATACAACACCATTTTTGCTGTACATCTTTATCCAGTTATTTTTATACCAGTGCCGAACTCTGGAACATTCCGCTCGAAGACGACCTACACTAACCTGAGCGCCTTTGAACCGACCGTCTAAACGCTTGCCCAAAAATTTAAGAATATCTTTCGCTCCAAAACGAAGGACAGCGTGCTCTAAAAACTTTTCATACAGCGGTTCAAATTCAGCTGATTTATTGAAAATTACATTGGTCGAATATTCAACCTGATCACAAACCCAATAATACTGCATTGCAGAAAGAAGATCATTTAATAGGGGATTAACTTTACGGGCATAAAAGGACAACCATTCTACCCAGGGATAACGAATAAAACTGTCGGCAAAACTCTGAAGACGAGCAATATCTTCAACCCAGGTAAAACAATTATCCTGCGTGGTAAAACTAAGCCCTTCTTTTTGCATTTTCTTCTTCAATAACTCATGACCATTTACACAAAACTGAATTGTAAAGGGAAACCAGGTTTGAATTCGAATATGAAATAAGCCAACTTCAGGATCAATGAAATAATAATAGATACATAAACATTTTCTCTTGCTGTTTTCAAGACGAGGCGCTCCTTTACCATACTTCAAACGAAAACTTAAACAACCTTCTGTTATGGAAAATACACAAACAAGACCTTCTTTTATATCTTCATCCTTAGCTATTTGCCTGGCCAATTCCTCTTTACGAATCTGTTTACTGTTAAGATAGAGATATGGACGATTATTCCTTTTTGCCAACGATTTGGCATGTTCTTTTAAAACTTGGGCTGGCTCTTTTACAAAACGGGAAAAATCCTTTAATAAAACACCACGCTTTTTCATAAATGTAGACATGCAGGCTGCGCCTGAAATAGGAAGATGACCTTTAAACAATACTCTGTCAAAACATGAATAAATTTCTACTATGTTTTGTTCAAATTTTTTCTTAAATTTATTCATAAACACCTCCAGGGA
>JAGGWL010000278.1 GCA_021157555.1 Deltaproteobacteria bacterium
CTATAGTGTAAAGCTGTATAAAAATTGGACACGGCAATTTTCATGCCATCGTTTTGTTTAAATTAATTCAATAAGTTAGTGGTAAAATTTATAAAAACATTGTCGAACTCAAATACCGAGGTCTGTCCTAAAGGTATAGCCTATTTTTCAGTTGAATATTAACTCTTTTGTAAAGGGAGATGGTGGAATGAATTTTCGAAATTTATTCTTAATCATAACATTAGTTTTTATGATTGCTTCTTGTGGGATGTCCACAGAGGAAGCCAAAAAGCTTGAGGAAAAAGCAAGAAAAATTGAAATTATAAATGAAAAAGGAATTCCTTTCACAATCATATGTCCAAATGGCCTCGCATTTGACGGTTCTTCAATTTGGATAGCTGAATATGTATCATCAATAAAGCCATATAAGCCAAGCATAATACAAATCTCAATACCTGATTTTAAAATTAAGAAAAAAATTCCTGGTATCGCACATATGGAAGGATTAGCTACAGACGGCAAATATCTATGGGTAGGTGCACCTTCTAAAAAAATATCAATGATTGATATTAAATCTGGTCGGATAATCCGGGAGTATATGTCTCCCACAAAGGATGATGCCGATGGACTCACTTGGGACGGTGAAAAATTATGGATTGCAACACATTATCATGGCCGACGTGATGTATCAATAGCAGCGGTCGAACCCCAATCCTTTAAAGTTAAAAAAATGTTTTCAATTCCTACTCGAGATATAGGAGATATAGCATGGCACCAAGGATATATTTGGGCAGTAAAATATGCTAATCCGAAAAGGAGTGATACCGAAATCGCATTGTTGTTAAAAATAAATGTTGAAGAAGAAATCATAGAAAGTGTATACAAAAATGATCGTATTCCTAAGTCGATCTGGGGAATAACGGCTAATAGAAATACAATTTGGATTATGAATGATAACGATCCTGATAATAATTTTCGGTTATTTTCATTAAATAAATAAAAAACAGATCATCCTTTACAACTATAAAAATTAGGGAGAGATAAAATAAAACGAGAAATTCAAAGTGGACTTGCCATTTTAAGGCGAGGTGTAAAAGTTGCGGCGCGTCCGGTACATCTTCAGGTAGAAGTTACAAACGCCTGCAATTTAAAATGTGCTACGTGCCACAGGGACCTTCTTTATCCTCATCCTAAGCACTTAGGATTGGATGTATTTAAAAAATTAATTGATGAGACACAACCCAAGAGGGTTAATGTCAGCGGTCTAGGCGAACCTTTTATCAATAAGAACATTTTTGATATGATCGCATATGCTAGAAACGCAGGGGCAAAGATAAATTGTGCCACCAACTTAACTCTCGTAGAGAGGAAAATTGAAGACATAGTTAAGAGCGGGATCAATCAGTTGAAGGTTTCAATTGACGCAGCCAAGAGAGAAACCTATAACAGGATTCGTAAAAAAGATCTCTATGAGACACTGATAGTCAACATTAAGGACATAAATGAAACCAAGAAGCGTCTAAACAGCACCACACCCACCATTCGTTTAAATTATGCGCTTCAGTACGATAATATTGATGAACTTCTTGATACGATTAAGCTTGCTCGATCACTTGGCATCAAATCCATGTATATCCAGTATTTGGAATACACAGATCGGGAGAAGCGCAGGGAGCGACTTACAGGCGATTTAACTGCAGAGCGAGTGCGTAAAACTCTCGAGGCGGCCGATGCACTTGCAAAGCGCTATGGCATTGCGACCAACTTGCCTATCTGGTTCAGGGACTTTGATCTTTATTGGAACAAGATGCTGCCGATCGAACAGTTTAAACCCAACAGGAAACCATGCTACTTCCCATGGTTCACTGCCTGGATAGATGCTGATGGAACCGTTCGTCCCTGCCCGATTATTCCCTGGAAGTTGGGTGTGGCTCACATGGGCAACATTAACTCGACACCGTTTATGGAGATTTGGAACAATAAAAAATACCAGGAGCTTCGTCGTACTCTTGCTAACGGGGATCGGCCCACAGAACCTTGCAAGTATTGCATTCCAATGAGTTTATTTAATATTTTCCACATAGGTACCCGTCTTATTCCTGGAAAGATATAATTTAATGAACCAGGGCAACTACTGTACGATTCTGAATTACCAGGACATTGACGATGGTGAAACTGACACCTCTGTTGTCCTTCGCTATGAGCTGTGTATACGGCACGGGACGTATATCAAACCCTGCCCCGAAGACGTTGTTTATTACAGGAGGTTATTTGTTGCCAATGGGAAAGTGGAACCTGTGTAGGCTGGTTCAACCCTCCGCTGGGTTTTCATCGGCAGAAGAGTTAATGCAGCAGATAAGGAAAAAAACCGAACAATGTTTCAAAAATAGGATACCTTGACAATATGACTGCGCTTGCGAATTACCGTTCAGAACCGTTAAGCCCATGGTTTGACAGAGTAAAAACCCGTTATACGGATATAATGTTTACTTTGCTGGGTGATTATTTGATGCCCAAGGCGAAAATACTTGAAGTTGGCCCCGGGTACGGCCATTTTGCCAAGCGGATTTGTGAAGCTGGCTTGGAGTACGATGCTATAGAACCCAGTAATTATTTTCGCTGTGCGTTGCAGGAGCAAGGATATAATATAACAAAAGCTCCTGTGCCGCCGATTCGGAGAGGCAGTGAGATATATGACTTGGTTTACGCAGCAATGTTGATTGAAAATTTGCCCAGTTCTCATGAAGCAGGCGAGTTTGCCTGTGAAGTTGCAAGAGTATTAAAAAAAGGCGGGGTGTTATGTCTTGTATTTCCTAATTACCTGACTTGGGGCAAATTTTTTTTTGATGAGCATTACACTCACAGTTTCGTAACGACTCCGCGGCGGATTTCGCATCTTCTTACCAGCCAAGGTTTTGATATCGTGCGTATGGAAAATGCGCTGGGATGGTTTTGGGTTGAAGAAAGCTTAGGGAAAAATGTATTACGGCATCTGGTTAACATTATGATGTGGCCCATCCATACTGCGGCTGTTCGATGGACTCTTGAATATATCGGTCTCGGAGAGCTTCACTGGAAAGTCAGGAAAACATTATTTGACGCTGTAGTGGTTATTGCGCGTAAGAAAGAATAGAGATAAATTTAGGATGTCACGTAATTTAGGATGAACTTTTTGCGAAAATATTATGGCGGTAACAAAAGCCTATCATTTGATCGCTTTTATATTGAACAATAATGCCCCCAGGGAAATAAATATATGTGCGGAATAAGTGGTTTCATAGGCAATTTTGCTGAAAGCGATTTAGACAAGATGAACAATGAGATGGTTCATCGAGGCCCCGATGATTATGGCACATATTTTAAGAATAATGTCGGCCTTGCTCATCGAAGGCTTAGTATTATAGATATTGCAGGCGGGCATCAACCCATGTGTAACGAAGATGGTACTGTCTGGATCGTATTTAATGGTGAGATTTATAATTTTCAGGATTTACGCAGGGAGCATCTTGAAAATCATGAATTTAAAACCAGATGCGATACGGAAGTAATACTCCACCTTTATGAAGAATATGGAGAAAAATGTATCGAGTATCTTCGCGGAATGTTCGCTTTTGCCATTTGGGATGAAAAGAAACGCAAATTATTGATCGTCAGAGATCGTTTCGGAATTAAACCGCTTTATTATGCCAAGACTGCCAAGGGATTTATTTTTGCTTCGGAACTTAAAGCAATCCTAAAAACCGATGCTGTTCCACGAAAAATAGATAAAGAGGCATTGAACCTGTATTTGTCGTTCAGATATGTTCCAGGTTCAAGAACAATGATAGATGGGGTTCAAAAGTTAGAGCCGGCGCAATATCTTATATATCAGAATGGACATACTGTTGTTCGGCAGTATTGGGATTTAAATTTTCATAAGGATCAGGGGCAGCCTGAAGAATATTATGCTGATAAGCTTACTGATCTGTTAAAAGAGGCGATTGAGATGAGGTTAATCAGCGAGGTTCCTTTGGGCGCATATCTATCGGGTGGACTTGACTCAAGCTTTATGGTCGGTTTGATGAGCCAGGTTGCCGGTGAACCTGTGAAAACCTTTACGGCAGGATTCGATGGCGGCTGGCACGATGAATCTTCTTATGCCGATATTGTTGCGAAGGCGTTTGGCACTGACCACCGCCTTTTAAAAACAGAAGCAGATGCCCTGAGTGTTCTGAAAAAAGTGATCTGGCATTTAGATGAACCGCTGGCGGATGCGGCAACAATTCCGACATTTCTTCTATCTAAACTCACAAAAAAATATGTCACGGTCATATTAAGCGGTGAAGGCGCGGATGAGCTTTTGGCTGGATATGATAAATATAAATTGATGCTTTATGCGGATAAATATTCGCCTTCGTTTTGCGGCCCGCTGTTTTCAGCTTTCAGTAATCTGTTTCAGAAAAACATTAAACTTCAGAGAGGTTTTAACCTCTTATGTGCAAAAGACAGAAAAAAGGCAAATTATCTTGATTTTTTTTCAGTTTTTACAAATCAGGAAAAACAATTATTATTAGGACCGGAATTAAAAGATTTGATCAAAGACCTTGATGAGCCTGAAAAAATTGTAAACAGATATTTATATGAAGAGGAAAGAGGCGGAGACTTTCTTGACCGGTTGATGTACCTTGATATCAAAACATGGCTGCCTAATGATGTTTTGCTGAAAAACGACAAGATGACCATGGCTCATTCATTAGAGGCCAGGGTTCCGTTTTTGGACCATAAATTTGCGGAATTTTTAATTACAATACCCAGCAAATATAAACTAAAGGGGCTGGTTGAAAAACATATCCTTCGAAAAGCAATGAAAGGATTGGTTCCAAAAACAATTATTAATAGAAGAAAACATGGTTTTACCGTGCCAATTGCTCAATGGATGCAAAACGGGTTAAAAGAATATGTCACAAATCTGCTCAGCAAGGATAGGATAAACAGCCTGGGGTTCTGGAATTTTGAATATATAAACAAATTAATGGAACAAAATTTAAATAACGATTTTTATAAAAGGCAGTTGTGGACAATTATCACCTTTGAGGTGTGGCATAAGATATTTATTGAAGGCGAAAAATTAGAATAACTTATCACATAAAGCTTGAAACCAATGAATCCAAAAAAAATAATTAACGGCTCAACACCCATTCATTTAAGCATTGTGGTTCCTCTATATAACGAGGAGGAATCGGTTGGAAAGCTCCTTGCAAGGATTCTTGAAGTTGGAAGGACTTTTGATTTTACTTATGAAATAATACTTGTGGATGATGGTTCTACGGATAAAACATGGCTGATAATTGAACAGCTTAAAAACACAACCCCGCAATTAAAGGGGATTAAGCTGCGGCGAAATTGCGGACAAACCGGTGCTATGGTCGCTGGATTTGACAATTCATTAGGCGA
The DNA here is from genome assembly GCA_021157555.1 of Deltaproteobacteria bacterium. Classification (GTDB taxonomy): domain Bacteria; phylum Desulfobacterota; class Desulfobacteria; order Desulfobacterales; family BuS5; genus BuS5. Next base: position 5,413 of record JAGGWL010000278.1, read on the forward strand.
AATCATCGTTACCATGGACGGAGATCTGCAGAACGATCCTTCGGATATTCCTATGCTTCTGCAAAAAATGAAAGAGGGATATGACATTGTCAGCGGCTGGCGAAAATACAGGAAGGATCATTTTTCAAGGGTGCTACCTTCCAGGGTTGCCAATGGTATAATTTCTATCACTACAGGAGTTCATTTACATGATTACGGATGTTCTCTTAAAGCTTACAGGGCTGAATGCATCAAGTCCATTAAAGCCTATGGAGATATGCACAGGTTTTTTCCGGCCATTGCCAGTATGACGGGAGCGCGGGTAACTGAGGTGCCGGTCAACCATTTTCCTCGCAAATTTGGTGTTTCAAAGTATGGTTTTGATCGAATATTTAAAGTCTTCAGCGATATTTTTGCCATTAACCTGATCATAAAATTTTCCTCAAGTCCACTTAAAGGTTTTGCCGTTTGTTCGTTCCCTTTTTTTCTGTTAACTGTTTTTTTTGGATCACTTAGCGTGCTTGGCCAGGTTTTTCAATGGACATCCGGAAAAGCTTTTTTCTTTTTATTTGCTTCAGCATTAAATGGAATGACTTTTTTGTATCTTATCGCATTAGGTATCCTTGGTGAATTAGTTGTCGGCACAAGCGATCTGTCTCATACCTACTTATCTGAATTAACGGGGAAAGATATGGAGGTAAATTGTAAAGATGAATAATAGCGATGCTAAAATAAAATATTCGGTGATTATTTTATTGGAAGAAAAGTATGAAGATTTCTCTCAGCTTATTAATATGTTCCATGAAGCGTTTGTAAAAATAAAGCGCCCTTTTGAAATTGTGATTGTCGCTAATGGAACAGAAGGTTTTTTACGGGGAGAATTAAAAAAAAATGACAATTATAATTCACACCTAAAAGCTATTGCATTGCCTCAAAGAACTTCCCAGGCGGTATGCCTTAGAACCGGCTTTAAAATAAGTAAGGGAGAAATAATAATTATATGCGGCTCTTATCAGCAGATAACCATGGATTCTCTTGTTGGGCTGCTTGATTCTTTTAACGATGACACTGATATAATCAGCCCCTGGAGACAGGACAGGGTTGACCCTTTGTTCAACAAATTGCAATCAACCATGTTTAATGCGGTTGTGAGAAAAATCATAGGTTCAAAGCAGCATGATTTAAATTGTAATATAAAAATTGTTCGACGCGATGTACTGGAAGAGACAGAGCTATACGGTAATATGTATCGTTTTTTGCCCGTTCTGGCTGCTAAAAAAGGATTCAAAACTAAGGAAGTTAAATGTGAGCACTTTCAGGAACGCGGCAAAACAGGTTTTTACAGTTTTTCGGAATACGCCACAAGGATTGTTGATATAGTTACACTTTTTTTTAATACACATTTTTCCAGAAAGCCATTACGTTTTTTTGGAGCATTAGGTTCGGTTTTCATTGTGGTCGGCGTTTTTTTAATGGGATTCATTTTTTTGCAAAAACTTTTTTCCGGTTATCCTGTTGGTGACCGCTTTGAACTTTTACTTGCCGTTTTTTTTATGGCTTTGGGAGTTCAAGTCTCAAGTGTGGGGCTTTTGGGAGAAATTATTGCTTTTACCCATGGTCGACAAAAGAATGATTATACCATTGAAAAAATATTTTCCCAATGAATAAAAAAACCAATACAGTTCGGCAGAAAGATTGTTTAAAAATTGGGAATAATCCAGAAAAAATTAAGTTACTGATGAATGATTTGAAGAATAACAATATAAAAACTTATCCGTGGGTTTACAAAAACGGAATAGATCGCCAATATGAAAAAGTGCATTATTGGCTTCTTATCCTGGTAATTACTTTGGGTTTGTTTGTTCGTTTGTGGGGTTTAGGTAATGTCAGTTTGCATGGTGATGAGGAAACTACTTCTATGGCAGCGCTTAGTGTTATAGAAAGAGGACTGCCATATATGCCCAGTGGTATGTTTTATCCCAGGGCGATTCTTCAATCGTATATAATTGCCGCATCTGTTTGGCTGTTTGGGGTTTCAGAATGGTCATTAAGATTTCCCTCTGTTTTAGCAGGATCATTGGGGATTCTTGTTGCTTTTTATTTGGGAAAGCGTTTTCTAACTCCAAAATTCAATATTATTTTCATTTTAATCATAGCCTTAAACCCCTGGATGATTAAGATATCACAAACTGCAAGGATGTATGTTTTTTTTTCCACGGTCATAGCGCTTTTTGTAGTTTTTATTTTTAAATGGGAAGAAGATGAAAAATGGTCGAGTCTTCTGACTGCTTTTTTTATGTATATTGTTGCCTTACAGTTTCACCAGTTAGCTGTATTTTCTTTGTTCATGTTTTTTTTCCCATTTCTGATGAGTCCTTCATTAAAAAAATTTCTTCATAGTACCGCTGCATTGATTGTTGGAGCTTTTTTTTTTCTTGTTGCAAGAATGTGGATATCCAAATCCTATAATATTATTATCCCTTCCCAAATTGTTTCGCCTCCAAATGAAGTAGTATTATCCCCATTAAAAATTATTATGAGTAATCATTTATCATTAACAATAATAGGTCTTCTGCTTTTGTTATATATGATAAATACATTTGTTTTGATCCGAATAAATAAAAATGTAAATATAAGTTTTTATCTTTCCATAATATTCTTTTCAGGGGCTGTATGTGCTTCCTTATTGCTTGAGTACCATGTAACATTTATTTTTTATATTTGTGGTGTTGTTCTTTTTTTTCGTTCTAAAAGCCCTAAAAAATTTTTATTGAATTACACTTTGTTAATAGCGCTTCTCCTGCTTTTTCAATTCTATTTCATATTTAATAGTAACTTTTATCCAAATATAATAAAAACAGGAAAAATTTTTACCGGATCATTTTCAATTTATCCGTATTTCAAATTTATTGATTCTTTTTTTATTAGTTCAATATTTTTTGTTTTACTTTTTTTTTATATTCTCAAAACCTTTGCGACTGGTTCTCCTATACAAAGTTTTATTGTTTTTTTTATTATTTCTGTTTGGCTGCCGTTGTTTTGTCAGGGATTTTTTACATGGTATTATACGCCGCGTTATTCGTTTCAATATGCGCAATTTTTTATTTTAACATGTTTGGCGGGTATCTTGTATTTAGAAAAAAACTTGAAAGAAAAATTTACTGTCCGTTGTCCTGCATATGTTTTTATTACTATATGTATTATAATGATAGGTTTTATAAAGCCATTAGAGTTAAGGAGAACGTTAAATCCTGATTGTAAAGACTATCCGGATCATAAGGGTGCTGCAACTTTTATGAAAAAAATTCATTTAAAGGCTGACGATATAATATTAGCAGAAGATATTCTGCAACAGGTTTATTACAAAGTGAAAGCTGACTATTGGTTAAGAGGATTCAATGACGCTAAGCATGCTGTTAAAAATGAAAACGGGGTTCTTAAAAATATTTATACAGATACCTCTCTTATGGGTACGGGGAAGAAATTTGAAAGACTTTTGAAAGATAATAATATGCGGAATATTTATGTTATCGGAAGCGGAGAGACAGTTGACAGACTAAATTATTATCTGTCCGATGGTCTTTTGGACGTTTTTACCAAATACAAAAAATATGCTGAAATTATTTATAAAGGCTCTGACAATAAAACCTTAATATGGCGATTTCCCGCACATTCAGGCATAGAAAAAGAATTATAATAGTGATTGATGATTTCACAAGCCAGGAAAAAATTAATTGAATCATAAATTGAAAAATTATCCCTCTAACGAAATATGCATAAATCAAATAAAAAATTAAGGTTGCTCACCGAAACATCCAATTTTTTTTGGGGTGAGTTTTTGATAATGGCATCAGGGCTTGTATCATTTCCAATTTTCACCCGCATATTCTCAAAGGAGCAATACGGCCTTTTCAGTTTGATCGGGGTAACGGTCAGTTTGCTGGCGCCTCTTTCCGCAGTTGGTGCCAATCGTGCTATATTAAGGTTCTATGAAAAATATAAGCAGCAGCAATCGTTACCGATTTTTTTTTCAACTCTTCTTGTTAGTATAATAATTTTTGGATTTTGGGTTTCCTTTATTGCATTGACCGGTTGTAAAATTCTATCGTTTTATTGCCTCTCCGCAAAATATGCCTTTTTGCCTTTTGGATTAGCGCTAATCTGGATGATTGCCCAAAATCTGTTTGTCCTGTTTAATATGGCATATCGACTGGAAGGAAAAATTATTTCATATAATATTAATGGAATTCTTAGAAAATATGGAGGAATGTTGATTGCCGTTTCTCTGGTTTTGATTTTTAATAGCCTTACGTCATACTATGCAGGGA
>JAGGWL010000114.1 GCA_021157555.1 Deltaproteobacteria bacterium
GCGAGAATGATGATACATAGGATTTGGAATGAAATACCGAATAATTTCAACAATATTTAATTGCATAAATTTGTCATTATGTCAAACCATATCCGCCAAAAATGATACCGTAGGGGCACGATGCAGCGTGCCCCTACAATTGTCAATTTTAAATTCGGTGATTCTATGCATAATATTTATCATCAGGCCATTTCAAAGGATTGGTTTTTATGTATTCTGATATTTTATAATAGGATTTTTCATCACGGATAATATGTTCGTAATAATTGCGTTGCCAAACAGGAACGCCGGGTTTGTTCCGTAAAATATTTATTTGTTTGGTAACGGACGATTTATAACCACGAATGATTGTCGGGATTGTGTTTGATGTCGGTTTGCCGAATTGTTCCGCCGTAGGGGCACGATGTATCGTGCCCTTACGTATTGTGGGATGCATCGGCATACGGGTACAACGCATCATGGGCATACGGGCACGACGCATCGTGCCCCTACAGTCGTCAATTTTGTTGATTTGAATGATGCCGTGTATATGATTTGGCATTATCACAAATACATCCAAATGAACGCTATGACGCATTTCTGACGTTTTTATCCATTCTCTTTCTGCAATTCTGCCGTATTCATTCAGGAAACAAATCATTGTACCCTTACCATTATCAATAATTTTTCCGAAAATACATTTTCTGTTTTGCGTGCAAATGGTGATAAAATACAATCCTGCCTGTGAATAATCATATCCTTTTAATCGAATTGAACCGCGGTGATGAATATCGGGGTTATATTTCATATTTTTCTACCATTGATTTGCAGGGGCTACAACAACAGGCACACTGTTGGATTGCGAATGATTAAATTTAAAAATTTTTTTATAAATTATATTTTTAATAGCTAAAATTATCCTTTTTTTAATTGCAATGTTTCCCAGGGCGTTGCAAAGGGCAGGCACAAGGCCTGCCCCTACGGTCGTACATATTCACCGTTGTCGGGCGTGGTTGCCCTTTGCAATTTCATTGCTTTGTAGGAACTACTCAATTTTTACTAAAAAATGTTTCTTGTTCCCATGGAACTTTAACGTTTCCGCATACCAGGTGCCACTACTCTTGAGATTCTTGGCATTCCCGCAAAATAGAAAATAGAACAGGTTTTTTGCGATTTACAAAAGGATTGACAGGGTTACATTTTTTGGGGGGCAGTGTGATATACCCCGCCCTGTGCAGCTTAAGCATAAAACCACGGCACACCATATCTCGCAAGGCGCCATTAAGCTGAACCCAGTTCCATTTTTTGCAAAGCTTTCCGGATAACGCCCAGCGGCTGTCATCCGGATTGTTCGCTATCAGTTCGTTGATAAATTCGATATTTTTTATGCCGCAATCCTTCTCCACATGGGAGCGACTCCCGTAGCGGACGGATTACCGTTCCATATCAGCATCCGCAGTTCATGGGCATCCAGTGCTTTTAAACTTTCACCGCTTTTATCCGGCCACCACTGGAAAGATCCTTTTGACAGTCTCTTATGACATATCCAGTATCCCTGACCATCATACATGAGAATTTTGATAGCTGTTTTGCGACGGTTTCGGAATATAAATAGATAGCCGGAAAACGAATCTGATTTTAGTTCCACTCTGCACAACCTTGCTAATCCATCAATTCCTTTTCTAAAATCTACAGGTTCCACAGCCAACAGTATCCGCATATGAGGTGTAATTTGAATCATGCTCCTTTCTTCCAGAATGCTTTTACAAGTTCAAGTAGGTCAAGATCCATTTTTCCTTTAAAATACATTCTCATTTTTGCACCGGCACTGTTTTCCATCTCCACAATACATTCCGATACCAAAGGAGAGTGTTTAAAATTCAGTTCCACAAAAGATGGGGGATGAATCTCTTGTATAGATGCTTTTTTTATTTTATGAGCGCGCTCTTTTAAAGAGGTATGATTTAAGCATAACGCTTTTGATATCTGGTTAATGGAGTATGTTTCTGAGAGTTTTGCAGCCGCGTCCCACAATTTGCAGGGGATCGGTTTGGGGCTTTTTCTGGTTTTACGCCATAATTTAAACTGTTCCTTAACCTCGCTGAGAGTAAGCTTTGAGTTTGACAAGTTTTTTTGAATCATTGGTTATCCTCCTTTTTATTAATGGATAACCGAGCATAACATTTATATTTTTTAAATTCATGCAGGCTCACCGGAAGGACATTCTTTTCAACATTCCAATCAAAATATTTTATATTATAAACATACCACAATATATGCTTACTATCAACGAATCTTCAGCCCATAACAGAGCAAATGAATCAAAATTTAGTATAATTTTTGATTCATTTGCACAAAAAAATATAAGATTCGTAAGTAGTTAAGCTCCTTGATCGATTTTTCATACTCTCATACTGTAGGGATTTCCCTTCAAAAAGAGATTTCTTGAACAAATACTACGTAGCTGTTAAAGTAGACCGCGAAGAGCGGCCTGATGTGGACAAGATATATATGTCTGTCTGCCAGTCCATGACGGGGAGTGGTGGATGGCCATTGACTATCTTGA
>JAGGWL010000168.1 GCA_021157555.1 Deltaproteobacteria bacterium
ATGTAAACCAGCGCCCCGTTATCTTGAAGATAGCCCCAATGTTTTGCCAGGAACTGTTTTTCCAGACGTTCTTTCTTTTGCTCCAAGTCTCCTTCCACATTATCATAAGGAGGATTGAGCCAGAGTAAGCCAAAAGCTTTTTCAGATGCCCGGAACTCATACAGCGCATCGCCCCAAACAATCTGTTGCAAAACTTCTTGCGCTTTTTTAGACCGTTGCCGGTCAAGTTCCACACCGAAAGTCTCTGTCTCAGTTCCTTTTGCGATGATGCTTAAGGCTTGACCTTCACCACAACAGGTGTCGAGCAGTCTGGCTTTAGGCTGAATATTTATTATTTTTTTTAGATCCTCGACCACATTGATGGGCGTGGGGTAATAGCCCATCTTTTCTTGACTGGCTAATCTTGCCATTATTAGATTTTCCTTTCTCTTTGGTCCATACAGGTAACAGACTGTCTCAGTAGTTTGGTTATCGGTGTACCCGTTTTCTTTCTCCACTTGACCAAAATCGCCATTTCTTTTACTGTTAATGCTGATGCTGGCCAGGAATAGCCTTTTTTTTCGTTTTCCATTTTTTATTTTCTCCTTCACAACAAAAAAAGGAGTGAACCAGTATGGTTAACACTCCTTTTTTGATTATGATTGACTTGCTGTTTTTATTTATTTGTCTGTTATTTGATTATGTATGATAATCGTAAATTTCTGTTATATACCAAGATGCAGGTTCGTTTTTATTCAACCAATCAACCGTCCCCATCTCATTTTCGAAGCTCATATCGGATGTGAATGCAAAATAAAAGCAATTGTTATTATAAGCTGTGTGTGCAATTTGCCACATATCCGGGTTTTCTTTGTTTATCTCGTCACGGACAGTCTGCAATCGCTGCTGTTTCTCTTTTGTAAGAGCATTAGTCAGTGCATTTTTAAACTCATTGTCAAATACACCGGTTAATATCTCTTCACCATTAACTGTTAAAGTTACAGTCTTTATTTTTGTATTAGCCGACTTTGCCAGCCATTCCAGGTCATTTTTGAAGTCATCAAGATTATCCTGACGACAAACATAGTCGCAACCCGAAATCCAATCTTTCATGGTCACTTCATCGAAAGGGCAATAATGGTTGTCCTCTTGCAAACTATCTCTATCTGCTATTATAAAAATTCTTCCGTGAGACATTTTAAAACTCCTTTAATTTTTCAAGACCTTTTTCTTTATATTTTTCGAGAGGATTATTTTCAGCATAACTGAAAAAATTTTTACTTTCAGTGCTTACTATTAGGTGATCGTGCAACGTTATGCCCAATAGATGAGCTCCAATAAAAATCCATTTAGTGATATTGTTATCCTCATTCGATGGTTGAAGATCACCTGATGGATGATTATGCGCTACAATCAAAGCAACGCTGTTTGCCAAAATAACAGGCTTAAACAGTTCTCGCAGACACACTGTTGACGAAGAAACTGAACCGACAGATACTATATTGGTGCCTATGATTCGGTTTTTAATATCAAGCATCAGTACGACCATTTGCTCCCTGTCACTTTGACCGCACTCTGTTATAGTCCTTCTTATAACTTCAGCAGCTTGATTAGACATTGAAACACTTGATTGGTATTTAATGCTTTTTTCTCTGATCATTTTAATGCGATAAACATTGCAGCTTTTCATTTTATTGCCTCCTTAATTTAATAAAGGGAGGCATCTACCCAGTAGGGGAGAGAACCTCCCTTTGCTGGGGTTTGTTGCATAAAAAAAGGGAGCAAGCCGGCTGGCTTAAATCTCCCTTTTTTTATTGCTAATTTTTTTTATTAAGTGTCTGTCAAAAAGCAACTTCCATTTTCCATTGTATACGTGGATTGATATAAATCAAGGCACACAGGGCATAGCGAATGAAATTTTTTACACCAAAAACGGCAAGCTATAATATCAACCGCTTTTCCCCCACACCGCTCACATTTTTCTTTTAACTTCATATCTATCTCTTTTTTCATTTTTTTCCTTTTAAATAATCATTAGGGTCTTTATTTTGGTTATAAGAAAAACTTACAACCCTTTCAGCCCTGGTTTTACAGGCCGGAAGCAGCATATTCGCAGCTTTTTTCCCTGCCTTGTCGTTATCAGTTGCGATGACGATTTTACTGTAACTTTTTAAATCACTTAAAAAATCTACAGCCCTATTTATCATTTCAACCGAGTTCAACACAAGCAGATCAAAAAATTCCTCTTTAATCTGTTCGCAGGAAATTGAGTCAATCAGAGATTCAGCTATAACCAACGTATCTTTACCGCGTGATATATAGGTGATATCCTTTCCTGTTGACGATTTGAAGCCGCCCTGAACATTATAAAGCTCCCATGTGCCGGACATATTTTGATGCCCGCAAAGTGAAAACTTCTTGTCGCCCAAAAGTAGCAAAAGCTGTTTAATTCCGACATTTTTTACATATTTTGGCTTTAATCCTCTATACGATTTAAAAAGCTGCAATGTTTTTACATTCAAATCGTATTCATCGAGGATTTTCCAATCGGGTTTTTTCTTTTTTTTTGCCGTATAACCAGACCTGGTTTCAGCAACTGGAAAAGAAAAAATTTGCTTTCTCAAGTTTTGCCTTCTTAGTGCTTTAACGGCCTGCACATAAGAGAGGCTATAAAGCTTCATAAAAAGATCAATATTGGTTCCTTTTTCATTAGCACCATGATCTTTCCATACCCAGACTCCATCATCGGCTTGTAGAATAGAAACGCTCGGTCTC
>JAGGWL010000343.1 GCA_021157555.1 Deltaproteobacteria bacterium
CTGTCTACCTGACACGATTAGGTAGTCATGCACAACTTTTTAAAGGGATGTGATAATGTGTATGCTTTATTTAAAGGTGGTCTGTCTCCTGTTAATTCCGATTAATTTTATTCGCTATCTTTAAGAAGTTATTATGAATACAGCTGAACACAAATTAAGTTTATTTCGTCAAATTGACGGATTATCAGATGACTTATTACTCGATCCTCAAGTTTTTGAACGAAACAAATAAAAAAGATGGGAGGCTTGTGTCAAACAATAGAACTCTGGATCTCGATTCATCTCGATCCTTCATTGTTTTATTGCATGGCACACCTCCCGAGAAGAAGATTAGAGCATGATTTACAACTCTCATCCACAAATAAAATAACCTCTGGACTAGACACAGCGCGAAAGATCGTTTAGTCTAGGAATGGAAAAATCTACCATTCTCCGGAGGCTTTGTGGTTATTGGAAAAAATATTGTCCCTTTCATCACTGAATTTATTGATGCATTAGATGATGCTCTTTCACAGCACAAATCCCCAAAGAGGCTCTCGACGACACAAAAATACTGGCTTGCTTTTTGTCTTATGGGGATTCTTGCCACAAAATCAGTTTGTTGGGCAAAATTTGAACGGGTCAGCTTTGGTCAATATGGTGCTGCCGCTCTTTCCTGGGTGTTTCATCACGCATCAATCCCCTGGAAACTATTACTTCGATGCAGTGTTGGGCTTATTCTAAATCATTATGGTATTACTCAAGGTACCCTCGTCATTGATGATTCGGATAATAAACGTTCAAAGAATACAACAAAAATCTGGCATGTACACAAACTCAAAGATAAGGCTAGCGGTGGGTATGTTATGGGGCAAGGGCTTGTTTTTATGGTGTTGGTTACCCCAACAATAACGCTCCCTGTCGGTATTGAGTTCTACATGCCGGACCCCGATTATACGGTTTGGAAAAAGGTGCATGATAAACTCAAGAAAAACGGAATACCGGCTAAACAACGGCCACCAAAACCCGCAAAGAAAGATGAATTTCCGACAAAAATTGAAATAGCCATAAGCCTGGTTGAACAGTTCCATGCGTGTTTTTCCGACATTAAGATAAACTGTATTGCCGCAGATGCATTGTATGGGACTAAAATATTTTTCAGTGGTGTTTCAAAATTCTATCCCAAAGCACAATTTATTAGTCAGATTAAAAAAACACAGAATGTCCTTTTCCGGAACCGAAAAATGTCAGTAAAGAATTATTTTTTAAAACGCCAGGGGGGGCTCCAAGCCATTCGAATTCGTGGCGGTAAAGAAATAATGGCCACTGTCGGAAGCGCCAGACTGCATGTCTGTAGTCATGGCAAGAAAATTTTTGTTATTGCGCTCAAGTATGAAGGGGAAGAGGAATATCGTTTTATTATTGCCTCCGATCTGACTTGGAGAACGATCGATATAGTCGAAGCGTATTCACAAAGATGGCTCGTAGAGGTTTTCATTCAAGACTGGAAAGCGAATGAGGGTTGGGCAACATTGACCAAGCTGCAAGGTGAAAAGGGATCTCGCAGAGGCATGATCCTGAGCCTGCTGGTTGATCATTGTCTCTTCTTTCATCCGGATCAAATAGCCAGGTTTGAAAACAAACTTCCTGCATTGACTGTGGGTTGCCTGCGACGCAAAACGAATCTAGAAAGCTTATTTTTGTTTATAACTGAGATTATTGATTCGGAAGACCCTCGTGAGGAACTTGATCGAAAATTTTCGATAATGAAGGAGAATTTTTTAAATTTTGAGAACTCTAAAAAACATATGGTAGCTAGAGTGATAGGCAACATGGGGCCAACAGAATCTTTAAAATACAAAGAGGCTGCTGCATAGTTTAAACAGTTATCTCGCTAAAAAACTTGAGGATCGAGTTATAGCATCATGAACAAGATGGTAACCGTTTTTCTTCATATATTCCCAAAGGGGTGCTGATTTTTTGCAATGTACCGCTATGCGCAAATCTGCGCCCCATATTGGTCAACCTTTTCCCAAAACTGCTTCCATCGTCCCTTGGACTGAACCAAGGCACGTAGTGATAAAATAACTTTAGCCCCTTTATTTTTCCAGCGCATACCCGAGCCACAAAGTCGTTGCTTCACTAATGTTTTGCATGCCGCTTCGGTCACTCCCGACCCAATCGGTAAATCTTTTTCGATATGTGTTGAGTAATCCATCATATGACGATGGTTTATAAAATAAGTAAGTGCCGCTTCTAAGTTTTCCCTGACCGCTTTAGTCAGTCTCTTTTTTCGAGTCAGTTCTTCCATTTCAGCAATGAGTACTTCGACTGCGTCCGCATCATGTTTAAGCTGTTTGCAGCATCCATTCAACCATAAGGTACGCTTGGCCTTGTCTGTTTTTCCTGGATGGGCGGCATAAGAAACATTCGCCAGGTACTCTGTTACGTGAAAAAAATCGAGTAATTGACGACTGGTATGTTGCTCTAAAAATGTCCAATTATTCTTCGCACCATCTGCAATGCCTAAATAAAGCGCATCAGGGTATTGCTTTTTAATATCTGCAATTTCTTTTTCAAAGCGCTGAAAAAAAGTCCCTTTCCCGTATTCGGGTGCTTCACCAATATAGATAGTATGCAGGCGTTCACCTGTCACATCGTAAAGCGAAATATTCCCCACCATGGCTTCTCTATAGCCATCTTCACGCATTAATACATAAGCACCATCAAGGCTAATAACAATCGATGTGATTGCTTCGTCTATTTGAGGCGTCTGATATTCCCACGTTTCTTCTTTTGCCTGTGCTATGCTACCAACCCAATCACTGACATCTTGCAAATAAGAGTGTGCTATTTTTCGGTGGTGATTTTCGTTTAAGTCCTCACAAACTGAGGGCGCATTCATATTGGAATATTTATGCGATATTTGTTTCGCAAATTTAGGTGTGGCTCCTCGTATGATTCGTGCATTATGTTCCAATGGGCAATATATTTTGCCGCCTTTTGACGTTTGATAAACATATCGTTGTATCTTCACACTACCATAAGGGGTTTGATATGTTTTATTATC
>JAGGWL010000139.1 GCA_021157555.1 Deltaproteobacteria bacterium
AAAACAGCCTCAGCCGGAAAAAATTTTACCAATAGCATCGGCCAGAAGTTTGTGTATATCAAACCCGGCACATTTATGATGGGCAGCCCGTCCGGTGAATCCGGCAGGGATGATGATGAAAAACAGCATAAAGTTACCCTGACCAGGGGATTTTATATGCAGACTACCGAGGTGACACAGGGCCAGTGGAAGGCTGTTATGGGCACCCGTCCGTGGTCCGGGGGAAAGTATGTTCGTGATGCGGATAATAATCCTGCTGTTTATATATCCTGGAAAGATGCGCAGGAGTTTATCAAAAAACTTAACCGCAAAGAAGGCGGAGGCAAATACAGGCTTCCCACGGAAGCAGAGTGGGAGTATGCGTGCAGGGCCGGGAGTACAACCAGGTTCTGTTTCGGAGACAGTGGCAGTCAATTGGGAGGTTATGCGTGGTGGGATGGTAATACCGACAATGTCGGGGAGGACTATGCCCACAGAGTCGGCGCAAAAAAGTCCAATGCCTGGGGCTTGTATGACATGCACGGCAATGTCTGGGAATGGTGTCAGGATTGGTTCGGTAAATACCCTTCAGGTTCTGTGACTGATCCGGCAGGGCATTCAACGGGCTCCGTCCGGGTGGGCCGCGGCGGTAGCTGGGGCAGCGGCGCCCGCGGCTGCCGTTAAGCGGATCGTGACTTCCTTTCGCCGGGTCGCTGCTTCAGCCTCCTGGGCTTTCGCCTTTCCAGGACGGTTTTTTACCTTTTTACCTTTTGAAAGAAAAGCGGAGGCGTTCACAAGATGCTTGCGAAGCGAAGCCGCAAAGCATCTTGTGAACAGCCGGAGCGATTGGAGTTACCCTCGTTCCCACGCTCGAGAGTGGGACGAGGAAAATCACGAAAAAATAATCTCCAGTTGCTTTTCAAGCCTTACACATGATAAACTATTTTATAATGTGTAAGAAAATAATAAGGAGGAAAAACATGGTCACTAATTTAGCAATTGACGACCAATTAGTCGAAGATGCCCGTTTAATTGGTTTTCATCGAACCCAAAAAGCAGTTGTGACTGAAGCGCTCATTGAGTACATCCAAAGGCGCAAACAGGTTGAAATCATTCACTTGTTTGGCGCAATAGAATATGAGCCCGATTATAATTATAAAGAACAGCGGAAGGTTAAGGAAAGATGCTGACAATTTTAAAGCTTAATTGACATATTGTCCATTCCTTGATAAAATCATATCAAAATCTGACTCACTTAACACTATTTTTATATTAACTTAAAAACAAATGCTTATTAAACGTCAAATCGAAAAAAGGATACTTCGTAGCAGTAAAAAATATCCGGTAATATCAATAACAGGTCCCAGGCAATCAGGAAAAACAACTCTGGCAAAAATGATTTTCCCTGATTATGCCTATGTTTCTTTGGAACGGCCGGATTACAGGCAGCAGGCCATTGAAGATCCGAACCGCTTTATTCGCTCTTATCCGGCCGGCGTTATCCTTGATGAGGTACAGCATGTCCCGGAACTGTTTTCCTATATTCAATATGCTGTTGATGAAAAAAAACAGCCTGGCAGATTTATCCTGACCGGCTCACAGAATTTTCTTTTAATTGAAAAAATCAACCAGTCCCTGGCAGGCAGAGTAGCGATATTCAGTCTCCTTCCCTTTAGTCTTCATGAACTGAAAAAAACAGATTATGAATATGAAGAAATTGACAGATATTTATTTACCGGTATGTATCCACCCATATATGACATTGGGCATGAACCAAAGGACTGGTGTCTGAATTATATCCGAACATATCTTGAAAGAGATATACGGAATATCAGGAATATAACGAATCTGGCGCTTTTCCAAAAATTTCTGGCCTTGTGCGCCGGCAGAGTCGGGCAGCTTCTTAATACAAACAGCCTGGCCGGTGAATGCGGAATCAGCCATAACACTGCCGGAGACTGGCTGTCTGTCCTTGAAGCGAGTTATGTCATTTTTCGGCTTACTCCATATCATGTAAATTTCAATAAACGGATTGTCAAACAACCAAAACTTTATTTTTATGATACCGGCCTTGTATGTGCCTTGCTTGGCATATCCGGAGCAGAACAGATTGCCACCCATTATTTGCGCGGTAATATATTTGAAACATATATTATTTCTGAAATAATAAAACAGCAATATGCGCTGGGAGGTAGAACCGGCTGGTTCTGGCGTGACAGGCATGGTCATGAAGTCGACTATCTGCTTGACCTGGACAACAGAATAATCCCGGTTGAAATAAAATCGGGTGAAACACTGACTTCAGACTTTTTTAAGGGACTTAAATACTGGAACAGGCTGGCGGATAATACTCCTGAGGATTCCATCCTGATATATGGAGGCAGAGAACAGCAACAAAGAAAACATGCCCGTGTTTTTGGCTGGCATCAGATAGACGAAATTTATAACAGATCGAGCTTATCATAAGGCAGGTTTCATTTTTCCGCGGGCAGGCACAAGGCCTCTGCCCCTACTATTGTTTTTACCATGCATTTGGTTTACAGGGGCAATCCCTTGTGGTTGCCCGTTCCTGCTTTTCGCATTTTTATTCAATCTATGATTTTCGGGGTCTGTATTAAAAATAAATGAATATTTTTTTAACTTATCCGTCAATAGTTTTTAAGAGCCGATTTTTTAAAAATTTAATCTTTTAACATTTAATATTCTAAGGAGAAAAAAATGAAAAAAACAGTCTTTATTTTTGCAATCTTTTTTCTTGCCAGCATGCCATCTTCAAGCTTTGCAGCCGAAGGAGTCGCTATCCAGCGGGTAATAACCAATACCCGGTCTGAGCTGGGCCAGCTTGCTTCATCGTCAAAAGCCCGTAACATCACAGGACTTATGAAAAAATTCGACACGCAATATGAGACCTGGAGCAGTTCCTGCGGAGGAGGAGAAAATTTCGATCCTGCAAATGTCAGCGATGCCTGCAAATCCATGGCATCCCAGATGCGTGAAACCGGCATACTGCTTTACGGCAATTTATCTGGATACCTGCCTGATGTAGCAGTAAGATATGAACAAGGCGCCAAATCCGCCAACCGCATTATTAACCAAAAAGCAACCGGTCAAACACCTGCTGCTCTTTACCAGGCAGCCATGGACGGAGCAGCCCAGGCTCCAAAGCTTGGAAGTCTTTCCAGTAAAAACGCCGAAAGTCCGTTTGATCTGGAAACAGATAGTTTTATCGATCCAACTGAACAAATGTTTTCCGTTCTGGAAAAACTTGTGCCTGATTTCGG
>JAGGWL010000239.1 GCA_021157555.1 Deltaproteobacteria bacterium
GCCTCAAGTTTGCTATATGCCCTGTCATTTGCATCAAGATACATTTTTGACAAGGTTATATTTCCAAGAATGCCGGTTAATATGTTATTGAAATCATGAGCAATGCCTCCGGCAAGAATTCCGAGAGAATCAAGTTTTTGTGTTTTTAAACGTTCCTGCTCTATTTCCCTTTTTTCAGTAACATCCCTGAAAATAAGAACAACGCCGGAAACGTTGCCTTTTTCATCCTTGACAGGGGCAGCACTGTCATCAATAGGTCTGGTTTGGCCATTTTTTGAGATAAGCATGGTATTATTGGCCAGACCCACAACAAGACCGGTTTCCAAAACATTGTTTACCGGATTTTTAACAACGGCATTAGTCTGTTCATTAACTATATTAAAAACTTCGGTCAGATTTTTGTTTGATGCATCTTTATGATTCCACCCTGTAAGCTTTTCAGCCACCGGATTCATAAATATAACCCGGCCTTGATTATCCGTGGTAATCACAGCGTCACCTATGCTTTTAAGCACTGTTATCAGCCATTCTTTTAATTTTTTTAACTTCAATTCCATTTTATGTTTGTAAAGACCTATTTCTATGGCGGTATGAAGCTCCTTTTCATCAAAAGGTTTGAGCATATAACTCAATGGGGTGGTTATTTTGGCACGCTTTAAGGTGTCTCCGTCCGCATAGGCTGTAAGATATATAACCGGCAGATCAATTTTCTTCCTTATTCTTGATACAGCTTCAATCCCGTCTATATTTCCCTTTAACTTTATATCCATTAGTACTAAATCAGGGGATAATGCCAAAGCGCTTTCTACTGCTTCCTCACCAGAGGCTGCAATAGCAGGAACTTCATAGCCTAAATTTTCGAGGATGGTTTTCAGATCTTGAGCTACAATGGCCTCATCCTCTACTATAAGAATTCTGATTTTGGGCATATTTTCCATTCTCCTCGTCCCCGTTCCTTATTCCGCAAATTTAATAATAAAATTTGTGCCTTTGCCGCCGCTATTTATCTTTAAAGTCCCATCTATCTGTTCTACAAGTATTACAACTATCCCCAGCCCAAGAGAAGCAGCATTTTGAAGGTTAAAGTCTTTGCTCATTCCGATGCCGTTATCCTGAATGTTTAAGAAAAACTTCCCATTGTCATATTTACCTATATTAATGCTTATCTGCCCCTTTATATCATCAGGAAAGGCATATTTCAAGGCATTGGAAATCAGTTCATTTATAATCAAACCGCAGGGCACGGCCTTGTTGATACCAATATAAAGATCTTCGGCATTTATTTTTAACTCAATTTTGCAGGGGTTAATGCTGTACGATCTCATCAGACTGGCGGAGAGCTCTATAATATAATCTTTAAGATTAATACTGGCCAAATCTCTATCTTTGTACAAGTATTCATGCACAATGGCCATAGATTTGATTCTATCCCTTATTTCGTTGTACAGGTTTTTATCGTCTTGATCCTTTATCTGGCGGGATTGAAGGTTAACAATGCTGGAGATCAGCTGCATATTATTCTTGACCCGGTGATGAATCTCTTTAAGTAGCAGCTCTTTTTCTTTAAGAGATTTTTTGATATTCTCATTAGCCACTTTGTGCTCAATAACAAGTGTAATCATATCTGCAATTGTTTGAAAAAAGGTTTTATCTTTATCAGAGAATTTTTTTGGTGAATACGCAACCAGCGTAGCCACACCAATAATTTTTTGTGAAGTATCATACAAAGGCCAGGAGATAAATGCTTTGCTCTTGAATGTATCCTGATTATAACGAATTTGGGGGAGGCTATGATTTTAATTTGGTGAAAGCCCTGAAATCATAGGCTGTTTGTATTTGAACTTGAGGACTTATCCATTCAGATGTATCAAGTCCTCATTTGCCAAGTCAATGATTTCAGCGAGTTATGTCCTGACCCCCAAATCCGTTATAATCAGAATGTATCAATACGATTATCATACGGTTGCCTGATTTTATGTGTAGTTATATCAGGGGCAAAGATCGGTTTTCCGGTAGTGACAGCAAGCATGGCGATACTTTCTGAATCACCAGGAAAAGACGGTTTAAGCTTTTTTTTTAAGCGCTCAGGTATTCCAGCAGAAGCTATCACTCTGAATAAATTATTATTATCGCTTTTTAGTCGAATAATACCTAAATCGAATTCAAGGATTTTCACAAGCCCGTTAACGATTATTTGACAAAAACCAGGAATGCTTTTTGACAAAATCGAAGATTCGGCTATTAGCCTATAGACTTTACGTTCACGTTGAAGCAGATCCATGTCTGTTAGTATTTGAGCAATCTCTTCACACATCGGCGCCGGATTTTCAAAACTATCATATCCCATTTATCCTTCTCTCAAGGCCAAAGACCGCTCCATCACAACGCCTTTACCAATGTCAACATCTCCCTGACAGCCGCCTCCATGCCCACCAACACTGCCCTTGCAACAATACTGTGCCCAATACTGAATTCATTTATTTCATCAAGGCCTTTAAAAGCCTTGATGGTTTTATAGCAGATTCCATGACCGGCATTAATTCCTAAATTCAGCTTATTGGCCAGCTTTACCCCATTGAGGATATCTGTAA
>JAGGWL010000185.1 GCA_021157555.1 Deltaproteobacteria bacterium
CCTTTTGCTACGCCTGCCGCAACTGTTCCTACTCCTGCCTCTGAAACAAGTTTGACTGAAACCTGGGCATCGGGATTAATATTTTTAAGATCAAAAATAAGCTGGGCCAAATCTTCTATTGAATAGATGTCATGGTGGGGCGGTGGTGAAATCAAGGTGACACCCGGCGTTGAATGCCTTACCCTTGCGATCTCAGCGTTCACCTTATGGCCAGGCAGCTGTCCTCCTTCGCCTGGTTTTGCTCCCTGGGCAATTTTGATCTGAAGCTCTTTTGCATTAACCAGATAGTGGGCAGTTACACCAAACCTTCCACTTGCAATCTGCTTAATGGCACTTGACCGGCTGTCTCCATTTTTCATGGGAATATAGCGGGCCGCGTCTTCACCACCTTCACCGCTGTTACTTTTTCCTTTAATACGGTTCATGGCAATGGCTATTGTTTCGTGAGCTTCTTTACTTATCGAACCAAAGGACATTGCTCCGGTTACAAAGCGTTGAACAATGTTTTTAGCTGGTTCTACTTCATTAAGTGGTATGGGACTTCTTTTTTTAAATTTAAACAACCCTCTCAAAGTCGACTGTTTTTCATTCTGATCATTGATCATATTTGAATATTCGCGAAAGGTATTGTAATTATTCTGCTTAACAGCATTTTGAAGCGTACTCAGGGACTCAGGCGTCCACAAGTGCCGTTCTCCATCTTTGCGAAATCTGTAATGACCGCCTGAAGGCAGGATTTGCTGCACCCTTCCCTGCCTTGTTTTGTATGCATCCTGATGCCTTAAATTCGCTTCTTCCGCAATCTCTTCAAGCCCTATCCCTTCAATAGTAGAGACGGTGTCTGTAAAATATTTATTAATAATACGACTGTTTATACCGATGGCCTGAAAAACCTGGGCGTTCCTGTAGCTTCTAAGTGTTGATATCCCCATTTTTGACATTGTTTTAAGGATTCCCTTACAAACGGCTTTGATATAATTCTCAATTGCTCCGGCTGTATCATTATTGTTGGAAAATTTGCCGGTAATAGCCATTTCTGCAATTGATTCAAAAGCGAGATAAGGATTGATTGCGGTTGCACCATATCCGAGGAGCAGTACAAAATGCATAATTTCTCTTGCTTCACCTGTTTCGACTACAAGACCGGTTTCTGAGCGAACTCCTTTTTCAATAAGCATCCTGTTTGCTGCTGCAACTGCAAGAAGGGTCGGTATCGGTGTCATCTCTTTGGGGAGATTTTTGTCGCTTAGAATTATAATCGAATTTCCAGCCTTTAAGGTTTTGTCTATCAGGCTGCACATTGATTCAAGAGCTTTTTCAAGATCCCTTCCTGATCCGCCGGCAGGAAACCCGATCGGAAGAGTCTCACAACTAAACCCTGATTTTTTAATTTTTCTCAGCTTTTTTAAATCTTCATTGGTCAAAACAGGATGCTTCAGTTTTATCAGGTGACTGTCTCCGGGAGTTTCTGAAAGTATATTTCCGTGATTTCCCATGAATGTCATCAGGGACATAACAAGTTCTTCTCGCACCGGATCTATGGGAGGATTCGTCACCTGCGCAAAAAGCTGTTTAAAATAGTTGTACAAAAGCTGGCTTTTTTCAGAAAAAACAGCAAGAGGGCTGTCGTTTCCCATAGAGCCTGTAGGTTCCACGCCGCTTGTGGCCATAGGCTTCAATAGCAAATCAAGCTCTTCACGTGTGTATCCGAAAAGCTTCTGGCTTTGCAGTAATTTTTTTGAATCAGGCTCAACCCGATCAACCGCACCGTAAAAACCCCTCAAAGTAATTTGATTCTCCGCAACCCATCTCCTATAAGGCTGCTGCCTGGCACAGAACGTTTTTACTTCCCCATTTTTTAGAATCCGTTTTTTTTCAAAATCAACAAGAATTATATCACCAGGTCTTAAAGCGCCTTTCTCAACTACATCCTCAGGGGGAATATCAAGTACGCCTGTTTCTGAAGCAAAAACAATGAGTCCGTCTTTTGTTACTGTATATCGCGCAGGCCTGAGTCCGTTTCTGTCAAGCAGGGCTCCGGTATGAATGCCGTTTGAGAATGCCACAGCAGCCGGCCCGTCCCATGGTTCCATAATTCCTGCATGATATTCAAAAAAACCCCTGAGATCCGGCCCCATATTATATTTAACTCCCCATGCTTCAGGAATCAGCATAAGCATGGAGTGGTAAATGGATCTCCCAGCGTTTGTCAGAAGTTCCAGTACATTATCAATGCATGCTGAATCACTTCCATTTTGATTTATTACAGGGAGCAGCTTTTTTAAGTCCTCGCCGAAAAGATCGGATTTTAAAGATGATTCTTTTGAAGAAACTTGATTAAGGTTGCCGCGCAGCGTGTTTATTTCGCCATTATGGGCAAGGTATCTGAAAGGCTGGGCAAGCTCCCAGGATGGGAATGTGTTAGTGCTGTATCTCTGGTGAACAAGGGCTAGAGCGCTTTCCATGTCAGGATCATGCAGATCGGGATAAAAATCGGAAAGCTGGGGAGCTGTAAACATACCTTTATATACAATGGTTCTACATGACATGCTGCTTATATAAAAACATCCGGCCTCTGAAGATATGTCAGCACCTTGTTTTTCGATCATCCTGCGAATAATGTAAAGTCTGCGTTCAAGGCTGTCTTCATCCAGATTTGCGCCGTCAATAAAGCACTGCACCACTTCGGGTCTGTTTTCATAGGCCTGCCCGGAAACTGCTTCCTTATTTGCAGGAACATCGCGCCATCCTATAAGGCTAAGGCCTTCGGACACAACAGTTCTTTCAATTATACGCCTGCATTCATCAATAAGTTCTGTTTCACGCGGCATAAATATCATTCCGACACCGTAAGTTCCGCTGTCTGAAAGATTAATACCTGAAGATAAACATTCCTTTTTGAAAAATTTGTGTGGTATCTGCAAAAGGATTCCTGCACCGTCGCCGGTTGAATCGTCACCACCTACGGCACCTCTATGAATGAGGTTATGCAGAATTTGGATACCTTTATCAATTATGTCATGCTTTTTAACACCATGAATGTTTGCTACAAATCCCACACCACAATTATCATGTTCAAACAGCGGATTATACAGTCCCTGTGCTCCTGGTATGGATTGTGACTGCTTCGATTTCGGATTTTTCATTTAATATTACCCATGTGTTTTTGTAACCGTTCACGGTTGTCGGTTTACAGTTAAAAACGGGGACGGAACAACTTGCCTGTTTGTGGAAGTTATTTCGTCCCCGTTTTTTTAGTAGTTTGTGTGCAAACCCTTATGATAAAACAATTTCTACTCAAAATTGCAGGGCCGGGCTTGGATAACGTTTGGATTATTTTATTTTGCCTATCAGATAACTTGCTATTGTATTTTTCTGCATTTCCTTTGTACCTTCATATAGTTCAGTTATTTTGGCATCTCTGTAGAAACGCTCTACTTCGTACTCAACCATATAACCGTACCCGCCTAATAATTGCATAGCCTCATCCGTAACATCAACAGCGGTTCTGGCCGCAAACATCTTTGCCATTGATGTTAATTTAGAATCAATACGTCCCTGGTCATAATCCCATGCAGCCTTGTATGTTATAAGTCTGGCGAGTTCAATTTTTGTGGCCATGTCTGCAAGTTTATGCTGTGTCACTTGAAATTGAGCTATTTTTTTACCAAACTGTTCTCTTTTTTTTACATAATCCAAAGCTCTGTCAAACGCACCCTGGGCAATGCCTAAAGCCTGTGCTGCTATCAGAATTCTACTTTCGTCAAAAAAATCAAGTGTCTGTTTAAAACCTTTACCCTCTTTTCCGATCAGATTGGATTGAGGAACACGAACGTTTACGAAATGAAGTCCTGTTGTGGCCATCATTCTTATACCCATTTTATGGCCCAAATCAGATGTTGTGAGACCTTCGCGATCTCCTTCAACCAAAATTATACTCATGCGGCCAGATGGTGATTTTGCATCAGGATTTGTTTTGCAGAGTACAGAGTAAAAGCCTGCCATACCACCGTTTGTAACAAATGTTTTATTGCCGTTAATTACCCAGTCATCTCCATCTTTGACGGCAGTGGTAGTAATTGATTCAATATCGGAAGCATCGTTAGATTCGGTAAAAGCTCCTCCTGAGAGCATCTCGCCTTCAGCTACCTTGGGAAGAAATTTTTCCTTTAGTTCATCACTTCCATAGCGAAGTAAACATTCTGAAGCAAAGCTGGAAAAAATTAAACATCCGCCAACGCTGGAATCTTTACGGCAAAGTTCTTCGGCGACGAGTATATTTTCAAAAACACCCAGATCCTGTCCTGAATATTTTTCATCAAAATGCATACCGATAAAACCTAATTCTCCGGCCTTTTGCCATATTTTTTCAGGATATTCATTATTTTGTTCCATTTCATATGTACGGTCTTTATCAAATTCACCTTTGGCAAAATCTCTTGTGGCTTTCTGAATATCTTTTTGTGATTTAGTAAGTTCGAATTCCATTCAAATACCTCCACTTCATTAAAATTGATAAATATGCCAGCATCCTTCATTTGTTAGTTAATACTTTTTAGGCCTTGGCTCTTAGCGAGAAACGCTAAAATTGTAAACTACTTTTGAGCATTAATAAAAGATGCCAATATACTTTTTGTACAAGATAGGTGCTAATTATAGTACTTCATAGCATTTTTTGAAGTAAACCTCAGTAATATAAAAGATTGAAGCTGAAAATTGAGTATGAAGTCAAATAAAATATATTATAAATTGTATTGATATCCAATACCTTCGCCAATTTGCATTTTGGTCTATTTTTGCAAAAAATTATTTTTTAAACATTAACAAAATCAACATGTTATAAAAACAGAAAAAGCTGATTTTCTCTGTTTTTTAAA
>JAGGWL010000095.1 GCA_021157555.1 Deltaproteobacteria bacterium
ATGGCGTTTGCCTCCCGAATAAAGCATTATACCAGGGAAATGCTTGCTGACCTTAAACCGGATGAACTTTACAGGCTTTATCAAATTTTAGATGATCTTGCCCACATGGATGCCGGTATCCATCTTGCCGGTCTGATTTTTAAAGAACCTGATATCAATAAAGCGCTTCCGACAATTCGTTCTTATTACAGCACATTTTTCGACATTCACGAGGCGTACCTGGCACAAGAGCTGCTCAAGTCCGATAATTCGTGGAAAACACTTAAAGCATTTCCGCTTTATCCCCGTTATGATACGCTGATAAGAAACCAGATAAAGGCCAGGCATATTATACAAAGAAAAGCAGACTGGTCTTTATAGGATGTGGCGCTGTTCCTATGAGCCTGATTCTGTTAAGCCATTTATACGGCATTCGCTCAATCGGCCTGGAGTCTTCTAAAAAAACAGCAAAACTGTCAACAAAGGTGATTCAATCTCTTGGCCTGGAAAAAGACGTTGAAATCATACACAGCGATGATTTGGATCTTGAAAAACTTGATTGGGATATAGCTCTTGTCGCCGCCCTGGCGGAACCTAAGAAGCGTATTTTTAAAAGTCTGGGCAAAGTTCTGAAAAAGAGGAAAAATGCTTTTGTTATTTTTCGAACTTATACAGGTATGCGCGCTGTTTTGTATGAACCTGTGCAACCTGCGGATATCAAAGGCTTTAAAATAGTCAAAGAAATTCTTCCCACCGGGCTGGTAAACAACACCACCGTTTTTGCGGAGTTGGAGGGATGAAAAAAAATAGTCTGTATTACGTTAAAGATGAATTTTTAGATATTTATTCTTCTATTTGCAATCTTACAAATGAAGAAATACTTCGCAAACCTGTTGATGATTTCCGTTTGTATTTTGAAAGGCTTAACAGCCTGGCGGCGATAGATGTTGATGATCAATATGTTGAAAAAATACTTTGCGACAAAAAGCTTCAGCCGCTCATAAAACATATCTACTCTCTAAAAAAAACATATGGGCTGAAAATGGAGATTGAATTCGTCCGGTCGATTATTGATGATACGGATCCCTGGAGATTGCTTAAGAGTTTTAAATTTTATCCCAATTATCTTGAGCTGGCGCATATGGAATATAAAGGAGGGGAGCTAAAGCCAAACGACATGGTCGTCTTTATTGGAAGCGGGCCTTTGCCGATGAGTCTTGTCTCTCTTTACAAACAATACGGGATTAAAGGCATCGGCATTGAACAGGTTCCGGAATATGCCAACCTTTCCCAAAAGCTTATCAAAGCCCTTGAACTTACAGATTTGATTCGTATTATTCCAGGAAACCATTTATCTTTACCTGTGAACGAAAAGGTTCAAATGGTTATGGTCGGCGCTGATGCCTGCCCAAAAGATGAAATCTTTACCTATCTTGCAAAAACGCTTGATAATGGAACAAAACTTTCATACCGGATTTATGAAAAAGGATTAAGACGCCTTTTGGATGACAAACAGGTTTTGGATATTCCCCATGAATTTAAGGAATATGAACGCATACGCCCAAAACCGCCGGTTAATAACACGTCGGTCTTTCTGATCAAAAATATCGGCAGGCAAGATAAGGAAGATTAAATGACGGAAAAATTATTAAATATCACTAAATCCATTCCAACTCCTTTTCTCCTTGTAGAAGAAAAAATTATAAAAAGAAACATAAACCGCATTTATAATTATGCAAAATTGCATGGGTTTGCAGTAAGACCTCACATTAAAACCCACAAATCCCTTTATCTTGCCCGTTTGCAGATTGATTCGGGAGCTGTTGGCATTGCAGCCGCAAAAGTCGGGGAAGCTGAAAAAATGGCGGAACTTGGGAGGCTTGATATTACAATAGCCTACCCGGCCATAGGAAACGAACGTGCGCTGCGATTGGCCGGACTTTCTTGTAAACATAATTTAAGAGTTGCGGTCGATTCAGAATATGGAATCGACGAGCTTGCAAATGCAGCGGCCAGGCACAAGACTGTCGTTGGCATTCATATTATATTCGATGCCGGACTTCACAGATGCGGATTTTCCGATCCAGAACAAATTATAAGGCTCAACATATAGAAAAACATATCGGACTCCGCTATGACGGCATCCAGATGTACCTGGGACATTTGTATGGAGATGCTGCCAGGGATCCGCAAAGTTTCGAACAGATTAATCAATTATGGGAACCGGTCTATAAGGCTCTGTGCTCTGCCGGACTCCGCCCTCAAACAGTTTCATCAGGTTCCACGCCTTCTCTGGAAAAGACGCATCTTATCTCGCACGTTAATGAAATAATTGTGGGGACAGCTTTTTTAAACGATTATTTTGTTGTAAAGTTTGGGCATTGCGCCCTGGAAAATTGTGCCGCCAGGGTAGTGACAACCGTTGTTTCGGATGTGACTCCAGGTCAGGTTATCGTTGACGTCGGTTCAAAAGGGCTTTCCGCAAAACAGTTGCTGCGCCGGGAGTATCTTGAAATGGGATATATCCCTGACTATCCTGATGCCCGGATTTTTCGCCTTCATGAAGAACACGGCTGGCTTGATGTAAGCCATTGCAAGAATCCTCCCGTGATCGGGCAGCGGCTGAGTATTATCCCTGTAAATGTAAGTCTTTGCTTTAACCTGTATGATTATTTTTATCTGCTGACCAGCGACGGTACTCTGCAAAAAAAGCGCATTGACGCCAGAGGTTTATATGTTTAATCGGTATTGCTTCAAATTGACCATCTGTGTACCTGGTTTGGGAAGTTATTTCGTCCCCGTTCCTTAGGTTTGTTCGATCTACCCGATCTGAAATAGTCACAAAAGTTGAAGGAATAGCAAGCTATTTTTGCTTTATATTTTTTCTATGTATAATTTGTTTTTCAACATTAGCAGCTAATTTTTTCAGAAAGATACTCCGATTATTACACCATAAAGGATTTGGTTTTAAGTACGCATCAAAAAAAACGTTTGCAAGCAGACGATCGTTATTCCACCAAACCAAAGATGCTATAATATCCTTTAAATCAGACAGCCGCTGTCTGGCGCTTATTTTGCGAACAAATCGAACGTTATCTAAATCTACCACATAAATTTTTTTTTCCTTTCCCCTTTTTACACACAAAAAACTACTAACTCTGGCATTGCCATGGTAAATACCGCTGTTGTGCATTTGTAAAATCAAAGTAGATAGCTTGTTTATTGTTTTATGCTGTTTGTTATTTATTCCCAAGATGTTTTTGTATTCTTTTATCTCTGATATATATTCATATAATGCAAACGTCCCTTTATAAGAAGAGCGTTTGCCTAAATCAATGGCGGCCAGGAGAATTGGTGTAGATATTTTTCTAGCTGACAAAAGCTGTGTTCTTTCCCATATTTTCCAGGCCATGGACGGAAAGATCATACGCCTAAACATAAAAAAATGCCTTTTCAAGTTATAATGTTTAAGTACATATTTTTTATTTTTATAATTAATTAGAAAAATCCTTGGATCTTTAGACCGTTTAATGTCTTTGATTACATAATCAAAAAAATGATCAGGATTCTTTACAAGAAGGCTTTTTATACTGCGATCCAAATCGTTTTGCATATAGCCTTTGATATTTGGAGTAATAATTAAATTTGATTTTAAAACATTTTCTTTCAATTTTCGTGGGTTTTTCTTAAACCACTGATGGCGCATTTTTGCAAATGCCATGTCTTGAATTTTGTAAATAAATGGCCTTATTTTTGGAAAATGTTTTACCAAAGATAGAAATAGCCTTATGTGATATCGTTTTTCAATAGAATAAAAAGGGGGTAATAGATAGGAGAGGTTTCTGGCGATATCCTTTTCAGTCAAAGGTGTTTTGTTAAGTTTTGCATATTGAAGGTCGATTGCAAAAAAATTGAAATAATCGCTTGAAATAAGGATATTTCCCAAATTAAAGTCTCTTTGAAGCAAGTTTGATCTATATAGATGAATTATAAAATTTGAGAATCGGTCGACTATTTGATAACGCTTTTTTTTGCTAAACTGTTTCCAATATTTATGGCAAAATTCCTTTACAGTCATACACGGTTCGACCGATCTTGTTACCATTATGGCTCTATTGAAATCTTTGCCATATGCTATCGGCTCAGGGGTATTTTTAAAGACATTAAACAAGCGGGTTGCTGTTTTCCATTCTTCAAGAGCCCGATTATCGAAAAACCGTTTAAAATGTCCTGAAAAACCAATAAAATTATAATTTTTTACGAAATATGGCCCCACCTTATATACTATTCTTTTGGGATTGGTTTTAACAACATTCCACAGAGATGATTCAAGTGTGTGAATTACGAATTTAGCTGCTTGTTGCGGCGCGAAATCCCAGCGTATTCCGGCAATATTAAGCAGGGGCACGTTTAGCACCTCATCTGCAAATTTTACATTGTCACTATAAGCGCCGCGTCTTTTTCTGCGGTGTTTTAGCTGCTTTGAGGCTTTATTTTTTAATTTTACAAGCCAGAAGTTGCGTTTTTCACCCCATACCGGATAAAGCCTGATATAAGCATTCAGCAACTCTTCGGCAATTTTGATATTTGGATTCCACCAGGCCAAAGAAGAAGCCATATTTTTTATATCCGAAAGTCTATTCCTGTTGGTAATTTTTTTTTTAAATTTTACACCGTCAAGATCAATAATCCATACTTGAGGGCTCTCGCATCTTTCCACCCAAATAAAATTAGTAATTTTGGCATCCCCATGATAGATCCCATGAGTATGCATCTGCCAGATTAATTGCGCCAAGTGCAGCAATAATTTTTTTCTATTCTGTTCGTTAAGATAATATTTTTTTATCGTGCAGATGCTTTTCGAGGCACCTTCTATATAGGTATAAATAGCAAAAGAAGCCTGATAGGAAAATCCTGCGCCTAAATCAACAGATGCCAGAAGATTTGAAGTCAGCATCCCTTTAGCTAAAAAAATACGATTCCTACGCCAAATTTTTCTGCTCACAGGTGCACGGAATAACTGCCGGAATTTATGGAATATATTTTTTAGATTATATCTTTTAAGTAAATACTTTTGCCCGTTAAATTTGATCAGGGCGAGTCGGGCCCGTTTTGAATTTTTTAAATGTTCATAAGCATATTGAAAAAGAAAATCAGGATTTTCCAAGATTATATTTTTAAGGGCAGGATCAATATCAGGT
>JAGGWL010000249.1 GCA_021157555.1 Deltaproteobacteria bacterium
ACCTTCGCCAAATTTAAAAAACAGAGAAAATCAGCTTTTTCTGTTTTTATAACATGTTGATTTTGTTAATGTTTAAAAAATAATTTTTTGCAAAAATAGACCAAAATGCAAATTGGCGAAGGTATTGATCTTGACAACTAATTTTTAGTAATGTTCGATTGTTATCGACCGGTATAACATTCAAAATCTATTAATAAATAGAATCATGATAACTACAAATGATTCAAATTGAAGCAAATTTGCTAAATAATTATAATTTGAGTTTGCAAATAAAACAAATGCCAAAAAAATGAGCATAAATATTACTTGAAATGGTTGAGGTACTATTTGGATTTTTGTCATAAATATGATTTCCAGAATTCATATTTTGAAAGTCTTCATGGAAGACATTGGCAAGCTACGCTCAAAAAAGCAAAATGTAACTCAGCAAGAACAGGCAGCCAATACTATCCGCCTTTTTCTATACATTAGGAACGGGCACGAAAATAACTTCCCCATTCCTTACCTTTTATTTACGACTTTTTTAATTTTATCAATTGACCGGTTGGTTCTGATTTGATATAAACAAATTGTGTGGGGATGTAGCTCAGTTGGGAGAGTGCGGCGTTCGCAATGCCGAGGTCAGGGGTTCGACCCCCCTCATCTCCACCATCAACCATAGTAACTGATTAAATCAATTTGTCGACCATTCCTTTCACTTTCAATGCTATGGCAGGGCTGCTTGTAAGTCCAGGTGACTCAATTCCTATCAAATTTATCAGTCCTCCAAGCCCTTTATCCGATTCTTCCTTTATTATAAAATCTCTTGCTTCTTCTCCCGGGCCTGATAATTTTGGTCGAATCCCGGCCATATCAGGATTAAAGGCTTTTTTGTCAAGATTCTTTATTATGCGGATAGCGGAATTATAGAATATATCAGACTTTTCCTTATCAACCTTATAATAGTCCGGCCGGTTAATATACTCTGTGTCAGGTCCAAAACGAAGGCGTTTTTCCAGATCAAGTGTGGCATGCACGCCAAGTCCTGTCAGTTTTTTCTGTGGTACAGGATATACCAGCATGCTTACGGGGGAACGTTTGGCATAGGAAAAATAAGAACCCTTGCAATAAAAAAGGCGGTAATTGTTTTTTACAACATCAATTCCTGCCAGTGATGCAATATGATCCGCAAAAAGTCCTGCCGAGTTTATAACTATTTTTGATTTGAATCTATAACCGTCCTGTTCGATTCCGATTATAAAGTCTTTATCCTGCTTTTCTAATGAAATTACTTTGGAATTATAAACAAACATAACTTGATTAGACTCAGCCTGACCAATAAAAAATTGCATCAGCCTGTGAGAATCAATAATGCCGGTATTGGGAGAATATAATGCACTTACGGCATTAACGGCGGGCCCCATGGCTTGTATATCTTTTTTATTAATAAGCTTTAAGCCTTTGGCGCCGTTTTTGATTCCGTTTTTAAGGAGCAGTTCAAGAAACTTTTGCTCGTTCGGTTTTTGAGCCACTACAAGTTTGCCGGTTTTTTTGTAAGGAATTGCAAATTCACTACACAGGTTATACAGCATATCAGCGCCCTGCAAACATAGAGAAGCCTTTAAGGAGTCTGGCTTGTAGTAAATACCGGAATGAATCACTTCGCTGTTTCGGCTTGAAGTCTCCATGCCGAAACGACAATTCTGCTCCAGAACAACAATGTTGTCATACTGTGCAGAAAGCCTGGCAGCTATTGCCAGGCCGATCACCCCCGCACCGATTATTGTGATTTGGACTTTGTCCATCGCCATCAAAAAACGATTTCCCCTGTTTTTTCGGTGCTGTATCCTCCCAGAGCAGTGACTCTTTTTTGGAATTCTTTTGTATTGATAATTTCGAGCAGAGCGCTGATTTTTTCCGATTCAAAATATTCTTCAGGAATAACAAGATCGTACTCTTCAGTCACAACCGGAATAAAATCGAGCTTTAACGCCCTGGCAGCGGCGTAAATACCAAGGCCGACATCTGCTGTTCCACTTAGAACGGCAACGCTTACAGACATATGGGTATATTCCTCGTTCTTGTAACCATGAATAGTTTGCGGGTTGATCCCCAACTCTTTTAATTTGTAATCAAGAAGTATTCTTGTGCCGGATCCTGTCTGCCTGTTGATAATATTAACATCATCCCTGGCAAGATCTGCAACACTTTTAATTTTTTTGGGGTTTCCGGCAGGTATGATCAAGCCCTGGTCGCGCATTACAAGATTGACCAGCTT
Source organism: Deltaproteobacteria bacterium (assembly GCA_021157555.1). Classification (GTDB taxonomy): domain Bacteria; phylum Desulfobacterota; class Desulfobacteria; order Desulfobacterales; family BuS5; genus BuS5. The sequence continues at coordinate 2,258 of JAGGWL010000249.1, forward strand.
AACATTTATGTCAGGCAAAAATTTTTTTATATATGAGATGTTGTATGAGCCGTCTTCCGTATCCAGCAAATGCGAGCCAGCCATATGGCAAGCTCCTTTTTTTATTGCCATCAACCCTCCCATGCTGCCTACATGGCTTGATGAAAGCGTCAGGCCGGTATGTTTGCCCTTGATTTGATCAGCCAGCAAGTCAAGGGTATTATCATGGCTGCCTACAACCACAATAGTATTTTCAATAGAAGCAAGAGAGTGAAGCAGTTTAGCAGTAACTTGTTTTTTATCAAGCATACCTTCCACATGATTTGGGATTCGGATTATACCGTCCGCCTCGGTTATGCTGGTTATGCATCCTGCTCCTCCTGGCAGAGGAATGGCTAAAATCTTATCTCCTACTTTTCCCAATTTAACACGCACGAATTCCTCTATTCCCAGCTTTGAAGGAAGCTTTCTTGTCAGTTCCACCTGAATTTCAGGCCTATCTTCTTCAGGTCGGCCAAGCATTTTACAGATCAACGGCTGCACAAACTCTTCAAAGGCGATAATTGCGGATACTGGATACCCGGGGATGCCAAAAAATGGTTTATCCTTGATTTTACCGATTAAAACCGGTTTGCCCGGCATTATTGTGACGCCATGAACCAATACTCTGCCTGTATCTTCTACAATGCTTTTGGTAAAATCTTCTGATCCTGCGGAAGAACCGCCGACTGTGAGGATTATATCAAAATCCTGGCAGCAGGCATCACTTACAATTTTTTTTATTATTTTCCTGTCATCTTTTAATATGTTGTGCCGCACAAATACTCCACCACATGCTTCCGTCATTTTGCCAAGCACAAACGAATTGGATTCAATTACCTGGCCAGGCTTTAAATCTTCCAGAGGGGTATTTTGGAATTCTTCCGACTGCCAGTCAACAAGCTCTGAACCAGTAGGTATTATAAGTAATTTAGGTTTTTTTCTGACAGAAACAGAGAAAATTCCTCCTGAAAGCAGGGCTCCGATGCAGTATGGAGTTACAAGATGATTCCTGGGGAAAATCAGCTCCGTAGCAACAATATCTTCCCCCATTTTGCGAACATTCTGCCAGGGGAAGGCTGGAGCCTCTATTTCAATTATCTCCTCATCTATTATATTGAGATGCTCCATCATAATAACCGCATCCGTATTATTCGGCATTACATGGCCGGTATTAATGAAAAAAGCATTCTTGCCGACCGCCAGCTTTTTAGGCCTCATTTCACCAGCCCCGAAGGTTTGTTCCGCTTTTACGGCTATTCCATCCATTGCAGCAGAATGAAAGCCCGGAGAGGAAAGCTTTGCCGTTACGGGTTCAGATAGCACCCGCCCGACTGCATCCGGCACAGAAACCATTTCTTTTAAAAGCAATCCTTTTGCTGGAAAATTTTCTATCAGGATTTTTTTTGCCTCTTTCAGTGTTTTCATGTCTAAATACACATTGCGTTTAATTACCATTCGTTAAGCATTTCCTTTGCATGATTTAGTGTCGCTTCTGTTATTTTTTCACCACCAAGCATTCGGGCTATCTCATTTACACGCTCTTTGCCCTTGACAGGTTCAATCATCGTGCTTGTGCGGTCGTTTTTAATATGTTTGGATATCCTGAAATGGTGATTCCCGAATTGTGCTATTTGAGGCAGGTGTGTAATACATATAATCTGGTGATGACGTGCAAGTAAAGCGAGTTTTTTGCCGGCAACCTCAGCTACGCTCCCACCTATGCCGGCATCCACTTCATCAAAAACTATTGTTTCGACAGATTCCGATTTTGCCATTATAGCCTTTAATGCGAGCACTATTCTTGAAAGTTCTCCTCCGGAGGCAATGCCTGATAAAGGCTTAAGAGCCTCTCCAATATTTGGAGCGATAAAAAAGACAGCTCTGTCTGTTCCTGTTTCTGTTATGGCTTTACCATCAATTGAAAGAAAAGTTTCGCCGCCGGCATCCGCTTCCACTCTTTCCAAAAGAATTTTAAATCTTGTATTATCCATTTTTAAAGTTGATAACTCTTCTTCCACTTCCCTGGCCAGTATTTCAGCCGCTATTTTCCTTTTTGCGGATAATTCATTTGCCAGCACTGCCAGCAATTGGTGAAGCTCTTTTACTTTTTTTTCCGTATCAAGTATATTGCCCGATATGTTGTCAGCCTCATTTAGTTTTTTATCTATCTTGCCAAGAAAAGAAAAAACAGCTTCAAGTGTGCCTCCATATTTACGCTTCAGTTTATGCAGTAAGTCAATCCGTTCTTCCACTTCTTCAAGACGATTTTCGTCTGTATGAATGCCTGCAATATAAGACCTGAATTCTTCCACTACATCTTCAATCTGCAATGCAGCGTTTGCCAGCCTTTTAGTTTGTATAGACAGTCTTTCATCAACACTGCCCAACTTGCTTAAGTCTTTTTCAACTTCCACAAGCCTTTCTACAACAGCGCCTTCGCCCGTATATAATACTG
>JAGGWL010000078.1 GCA_021157555.1 Deltaproteobacteria bacterium
GACAAGGCATGCCTTGTCTCTACGGTGTTGCCACTGTTACCATTGATTCCCACATAACCGGTGTTGCCAGCGTTACCGTTCTATTTTCAACCCTAAACTGTGAACGGTTACATCTTTTCTTATTTTATCTATACCTGTTTCTATAAACTTTACCCCTGACCAGGCAATCAGGGTTGCGCCAATGATTATTGCAGGAATATATGCCCCGGCGTTTTTATCGATCAAACCGGTATAATCCAGGCACCAGATCATTAAAAAATGACTTAAAAATACACCATAGGAAAGAGACCCTAAAAGTGAATTTCCGGGCAGTTTTATTGGGCTCCCCTTTCTTTCAAGCCTGGAAAGACAATATATGATGGGGATGCCGGTGAGTATCCCGATGAAGGTTTCCTTTGTATAGGCCGGACTGAAAAGATTTTTATAATGAAAAATAAGGCATAGACAGACAATCCCCACCCACAGCAACCAGGGATAAAAGGTATCAAATTTTGATGCAGATACAGTTTGGTTCCTGCTATTTTGAAGCGAACTACCTGCCAGGAAGATAAAAAACACACCAAAAACCAGGCGGTAGCCAAAATAATCCGGCTGAATTACGGAAAGATTAGCCATCATATAAACACTAAAAGAGGCTGCTGCCAAAAAAATTTTCAATTTATTACGCCCCAGTGCAAAGGGCAAGACAAGATATGCCTGGAGCTCGGCTCCCAGGGACCAGGCAGGAGGGATCAGGCACCAGTCAGGGTTTGTCAGGATGGTGGTGTCCACCACCATATAATAATTCACTGGGATAACCAGAAAATTACCAATTAGTTTTATCAGTGAAAACTGGGGATTTGAATAGTTTGTCATGGCCAAAAAAGCCAGGGTTAAAAAAGCAACATAAGCGTAAAGGGGTAAGACCCTCAACATCCTGTCTTTATAAAAGCTATAAAGCTTTCCCTGGCCCTGGCAAAGAATATCCACCCACAGATGGGATACCACATAGCCTGCCAGCATATAAAATATCACCACTGCCATCACCCCGGGATTGAGCCCGTAAAATCTTACATCCACATGGGAGAGAAGAACCAGAAAAGCCAAAATAAATCTTAGGTAGCCAAACATAAAAAGCTATCCCCCAACCAAGCCTTTTATCATACCGCCAAGCCGTATTCCCAGCTTTTCCCAGGAATGGGCGCGGAGCCATCTGTCCTGGAATTCCTGTTTACTTTTCAAACGATCAGGATCAAGGAGCAATTGCTCAATTCCCACGGCAATATCATTGGGTGATGTTCCCGGCAGTGTATGAACAATATCTTTTACGTCAGAGAAGATATCAAGTGGTGTGCATACCACAGGACAACGGCTGGCAAGGCCGTATCTGACAGCGCCGCTTGCTGATTCAGCAGTGGCTTGGTAAGGGAACACAATCATGGATGCTGTGTCAAGCAGGGCAAAGCTTTCTTCATCTTTAAGAAAATCCGTTATCATGGTAACTTTATTTTCAAGCTTATTTGCTTTTATTAACTCCTGGCACCGTTGCTTTGTGTTATCTGATACTATGTCGGAATACAGGGCATTTACCATTAACAGATGCAAGTTTGAATGGGTCTTTTTCAAAATAGCAAACGCCTCGATTAATTGTTCCAGTCCTTTGTGGGGCAGCATAAATCCGTAACTTGCAATAATGGTTTTTTGGGGTGGAATTTTAGATGCAGACAACCGGTTAAGAACGCCATGGGGGAAAAGAGCTGTATTTTCATACAGACCACGGGATTTGAACAGGTTTAAATCTTCTATGCCATGCATCAACAAACGGTCCACTCTTGCAAGGGAATGGGTGACAGGCGCAAGAGATGCTTCCAATCCGGAGATTTCCACATCTTTTGTGGAGTGAAAAAAAATAATCATGATAATGTCATGCTCTTTGGCAAACCAGATGATCTTTTCAAGATGCTTTGGGCTGAAAAACGCAAAATTAAACTGTAAAACAAGGGCATTGAGGCTCTCTTTGGCCATGACAGACAGAAGCGCTTCAATATCTCCTTTGCAATTTGTCCAGCACCGATGGACATTGATTTCATCCGGTTGAGAAATCATATCAGGGCTGGAAGCAAATATTTTGATTTGAAAATCATCTGCCGGCAATGCAGCTGTCAGAAACTTTGAATAAGTGGCAATACCGCATTTAGAGTTCCAGGATGATATCCACCCCAGACGAATTTTTTTTCCACAAAGAGGTTTTGTTTCGCGAATTCCCTGCTCAAGTTCTTTTAGCCTGTTGACACACATGTCCCAGGTAAATTGCTCTTTAATTAGTTTTTTTGCGGCATCAAGCCGTGGTTTAAGCTTTTCCCTGGCGGCAAAGCGAACTTGCTCCATCAATTGTCCGAGATGGATCACATCCGGTTCCATCCAGACAGAACTAAAGAGTTCCATGTGTGTGTCTGCTGACTGAAAAGTAAAGTCAATGAGCCAGCTGGTATCTTTTGTACAAAAATCAGACTGGCCACCATAGGCCGTAGTAATAACAGGAATCCCATGCCACATGGCTTCTGCCATGGGAAGACCAAAGCCCTCTCCTCTGGACGGTGCCACAAGGGCGTCACATTGCCGGTACAGATCTGCAATTTCCGACATGGCCAGATCTTTATTGATGATCTCAATGGAGGGGCAATCAGGGAACTTCTTTTTTAAATCTTCCACCTGTTCTTCAATGGTGTTGTGGATATTGGGAAAACTTTTAATCACAAGACTGACATCGTCTTTTGCAGTAAAGGTTCTGGCAAATGCCAACAGCAGCAGGTCAACGCCCTTGCGGGGGAAACATGAAGAGATATGTAAAAATTTATAGGCGGCTTTTACCTGTAAGGGATACGGTTTTATCTCCTGATCCCCATTCTGATTTTGGATATGATCAATACCACACCCTGCTGCTGTTATGGGCAGATAAACGCCGTTGTCAATGAGAACTTTCTTTATAAATTTGGAGAGCACCGGCAACCCGTCAAGAGATTGATTAAAGGCTTGCGTCCATTCAAAGGGAAGCTGTGACTCTTCCCAGGCAAAATAAAAAAGATTAATCTGGCCGTCCATGTCCGTAACCCTTGGCGGATAAAGATTACGAATTACAACATCGGCCCGGCTTGCCTTGGAGCCCTTTTTCCAGAGCTTTTCAATACCGGCAATGGATTGGATGGCATCCATGTCAGGATTATAATCGCCGGGACCTTCTGTGGCAAAAAGACCGACACTTCCGGGGTCCTTGCGATCCAGGCCCAGGGCTATCTCCCTGTTCACAAGGGCAAGGCTGTAGGAAGTTTCAAAGGGGCCTTCAACCTGATAGTGAATGGGGGCAAATTTAAAATCAGTTCCAAAATCAGGATTTGGAATATCGATTTTCTGTTCTTTTAAAAAAGCGTATAATTGTTTGGCCAATTGTTGTTTGGTAAATTGGCTCACATGTTCCTGCTGATCTTTTATCAGAGCCCTTTTCATGGCACGATCCCGGGAAAGGATTTTTATTAAGGCGGCAATTCTGGGATGGTCTTTTTTTGTAATTAATACGCCTGCCCCTCCCATGGTATAGGGAATATTACTGCTTTTATATGCCACCACAGGAACATCAAAGGCCATGGCTTCAATTAAGGGGACACCAAACCCTTCATGCTCACTCATACCCAAAAATAAATCAGCCGCTCTGTACCATGCATAAAGCTTGGAATCAGGAATTTTTCCTGTAAATCTGACACAATCTTCCAGGCCGGCTGACTTGATCTGGGCGGACAATTTCCGATAATAAGAGTCTATTTTAGTGTAGCCACCGACAAGTATGAGCTGAAAAGGACGGCTTAACATTGTCTTTAAATACCCTGCAATAGTGATAAGGTCTTCCTGACATTTATTAGGAGCTATTCGCCCGACAAAAAGAATTGTATAAATCCCGGAGGATTCTGTCACAATTGATTCATCCCATTTTTGGTTTTTAATTGTATCAATGTCTAATAGAAGGGGAATTTCTTTTACATTCGTGTAACCAAGACCTCGCAGTTCATCTGCATTGAATTTTGAATCGCATATTATAGACTCCATAATGGGAAGAAATAATTTTAACTGCTTTCTGCCAAGACTAGAATAATGCCTGAAACGATAATTATCGGTAAAAAAATGAGCCGGTGTAATATTATGATACACAAGGATTTTTCTCCCGGCAAGACCCGTCACCCACTTTTCAAGATCATGCCCCATGGAGTGATGAATCAAGATGACATCATCTTTTTTTAATTTCAGTTTTTTATAAGACCTAAGCTCGTTTTTTAATTCCGGAGCGATCCGCTCCACATAAATTTTTGAATTAAATCCAAACGTTAAAAGCAGGCTGCGGATCAAACGCATTGAATTTGTTACTGCGTCACCATATGCAGACCCTGAGTGAAATTGATGTATGGATATTTTTTTCATAATTTAATCAAACAATGCTTTTAGGAATTGATCTTCTATTGTTTTGTTTGAAAACCTCTGAATGTTTTTTTTACCTTCATTTGAGATATAATCCCGAAAATCAGGATTATTATACAAAACATGGATTGCCGCAGCAAATTTTTGATAATCCGGCTCATCAAATACAATCTGGTTTTCCCCCATGGTTTCCGAAACGGCACTTGTGCTTAAGGCAACAATGGGCAGGGAGTGAAACTGCGCCTCTAAAACAGGCAGGCAAAATCCTTCATGGCCTGACATGAGTAAAAAAATATGGCAGGCTCTATAATAGGTATTCAGCTCTTCAAAGGTCACAGAACCTTTTATACTAACAATCTTCTGCAATTTATTTTTTTTGATTAACTTATTAAGTTCATTTAGATATAAACAAAGGCCAGGATCAATTCCCCCCACAATGATCAAGCGAATATTCGAGTTATACATGGCTGTATAATTTGCAATCACCCTGATCAAATGCTTATGACCTTTGTTTGGCACAAGACGGCCGACAAATAAAATATTTATTTTTCCATCATCTAATTTACGACAAAGATCCTGATTTATTTCAACGTTTTCAAAATCGTTTAGCTTATGAAAAGGAGGCACTATCTTAATTTTGGATTCACCAATACCGCGGCTTAGAAAATCCTTTGCATTAAATTGTGAATCACACAAGAATCTACTGACCTTGTTCAAGCTGATAATTGCATCAGTCTGCTCTATACCTTTTCTGCAAAATTTTTCATGGTTTGAATATTTTTTAAAAAACCGGGTATAGGGTTTAAAAAATTCAGGGGGGGTGATGTTATGATATTTAAGAAAAATCCGGCATCTTGCTTTTTCCAGAATCTTCTGACCATTGCCCCAACACCCGCCATGGTGATAAATCAATATATTATCAGGGTCATCAATAATATCAAAAAGAACGGCCATGTCTATGACATATGGTTCCATCCCGGCCCTTTTTACCTGATCTGTATAGACAAAAGTTGAAATATTATTATCATTCAACACAGATAATTGATGAGCAACATCATTTCCTATGGCATCATTTTCCAGCAGAGCACAGACGGCAATACAGATTTTCATGCTTTAAATCCGATAACAGCGTAATCCTGCCCGATTGTAAAATAGTAATTTAAAAACGGATCTTCAATCCGGATGGAATCATTGGGGTGAAGTCTTAATATTTCAATGTTTACAAATCCTCTGGCTTCAACGAGATACGAAAACGTATGGGGCGGGATAGGATTCTTGTGTGATGGGTCAGTATAAAAATTACATGCACCCACCATTAAATTTTCAGGATTAGGGGTTTCAAAAATAACAATTCCACCTGGCTTTAACACCCTCAAAGATTCATCAAACAGAGCAATCATTGTGTTAAAAGGCAAATGTTCTACAATATGAAACCCTGTAATCGCAGAAAGGGTATCGGGCTTTAAGTTCCTAAGATATGTTACCACATCGGATTGGACGACATCCAAATCAGCATCCCGGCATCTTTTCACCATAACACCATTCAAATCAAGGCCTGTGGCCGTAATATCATTCTCCTTTAAAAGTTTAAGCCACTCACCCCGACCACAGCCCGCATCTAACAGGTGCCCGTTATTCGTATTTTCAACAGCTTTTTGCACATAGGGGAGATAAACTTTTACCCGCTCTTTGATATCATTTTCCGTGCCCCGGAATCTGTTTTCAAAATTTAGATACATTGCATCAAAAAGGTGTTCTTCTTCTTTAACCATATTTGAAAGCTGATCATTTGAAATCGGCTCAGGAAATCTTTTTCTGGCCTCTTCCAAAAGGATTTGAATTCTACGCTGCATATCCAGAAGCGTTATTTTGTTATCTGTTATCTGTTTTGATAAATTTGTTATCTGTTTTAATAAATCTGTTTTAACCGAGGACACTTCCTTTTCCAGGTCAGATCGGGCCTGGATGATATCGGTCTTGATGCTTTCAATATCCTCATCTAATTTTAAAATCAGAGCCTGAGTATTTTTATCCTTCTCTTCCATAAGACTGTATCGGGCAATTGCAGTATTTTCAATTCTCTGTATATTCATCAATATTACAGGGAAATTTAAAATCCCTGCAATAATTCTCAAGCCCCATCCCAACACCGGGATTTTGAAAAAAATTTTAAACAGAAAGGGAAACAAAAGATTTTTTATATGAACTTTTTTCAGACGTCCTTCTTTGGAATACCTGAGTCTGCCCAGGATTTCGATTTTTGTAAGCTGACCATTCTGCAATTTATCGAGATAAATGGCCTTCCCCTGAAAATCAGGTTCTCTGTGAAGTATTGAAATATATGCCCTGTTTATAAATTCCTGGCCGTGAAATTGTAAAAGACTTTCTTTACTAACACAATTATCTATAGTCAGTTTCTCTGCCTGTTTAAAATCATATTGGTAGGGAATGGATTTGAGATCTTTCCCGTCATTGATTCTTTTATACTGTTCTATCTCTTCTTCGATGCAGGCCTTTATTTTATCGATATCAACACCCGGCGTATTAATTTCAATCATGATTTTATTCCTTTGTCAGATGCAAATCAGGTTTCAGCCTTACTAATCCTGTGAAAAAATGGTCATCCCCTGCCACAATCTCAAATACAACGCATCCATCCATCCAGTGAACACATTCGTCAATATGACTTACACCTGTATGAATTGCCACAGTGATGGAATATTTGCCGGCTCCGAGGTTAAATTCTTTAAA
>JAGGWL010000022.1 GCA_021157555.1 Deltaproteobacteria bacterium
ACCTTCGCCAAATTAAGAAAACAGAGAAAATCAGCTTTTTCTATTTTTGTAACATGTTGATTTTGTTAATGTTTAAAAAATAATTTTTTGTAAAAACAGACCAAAATGCAAATTGGCGAAGGTATTGCTTGATACAAAGATATTTTTATTATATCAAAAATAAAAGTGCTGAATTTAATTTATTTAATTTTATCGTTTAAAATTTAGGAGGCTTTTATGAAAAACAGGTTTAATTTCATTCAGGTCATTTGCTTTATTATATTCTTTTTTATGGGAAACTCACTTTTTGCCATAGAAACAGCCCCCAGAATTACAGATCGGGAAATTATAGAAAGCCTTGCTGAAATCAAAACCGGGCAAAAAGCATTAAAAGAATTAATGGGTAAAAGTTTCGAACAAATTGACAAACGTTTTGAGCAGGTTGACAAGCGTTTTGAGCAGGTTGACAAGCGTTTCGAAGAGGTAAATAGTCGTTTCGAACAAATGTATAATCTTGTGCTATCACTATTCGGCTCCCTGATAGTATTAATTGTTGCAGTTCTCGGCTATTCCATTTGGGACAGACGGACAGTTACGCAAGAGGTTTCAGGAAAGGTGGAAGAGATTGAGCGTGAGCTTGATATCAAAAACATTAAAGGTTCCAAAATAGAGCGCTTGATTGGCATGTTAAAAAATCTCTCAAAAGAAGACCAAAAGCTTGCCGATGTGCTGCGCAGTTTTAATCTATTATAAATGGAAACTTCCTTACGGTTCTTTTGATATAAGTTCTTCCTGAAATTTTCCGAGTTTCTTTTTAAATTCATCTGCCACTATATCAACGTCCTCGGAGTTTATTATTACAGTTGGTGTCAGTAAAATTATAAGCTCTGTTTTATTAATTTTATCTTTGGAATATCCAAAAATAAAACCAAGGATCGGTATTTGTGAAAGAAAAGGCACCCCGGAACGTACGCGTTCTCTTTTCTGTCTTATCAACCCGCCGATAGCTATAGTCTGCTTGTGCTGTACTGTAATGCTTGTTTTAGCGACTCTTTTAAAAAAAGAAGGGTATTTTGAACCTTCAGTGCCTACTTCAACGCTATCTTTGACTTCGCTGACCTCTTGCATTATATCCATAGTTACAAGTCCACGTTTATTTATATGGGGAGTAACTTTTAGAATAATTCCTGTATCCCGGTACTCAATAGATGTTTCCACCATAGGTTCAGATGAGTCTGTGTACCTGTACTCTGCCGTTGAAATAGGCTCTTCCGTAGTTATTTCTATTGAGGCTTCCTTGTTGTCCGATGCTATTATGGATGGAGTTGAAAGGATATTAACCTTACCGTCATTAGCCAGAGCGTGCATAGCCATATTTAATCTGTCCACTTTTTCAAGAGTATACTTTAATCCTGACTCAATGCCTGCGGCTCCTCCTGTAATATTCAGAGTCGAATCATAGCTGCCGTGCGTATTGGTATATGTCCAGTCAATTCCCATTTCTGTATTGTTGTCCAACTGTATTTCTGCAATCATGCATTCTATTAGCACCTGCCTGGGAAGGATATCCAGTTTTTTTAAAACTGTCTCTATAATATTGTAATCCGAAGGAATGGCTTCAATAATAAGAGCGTTTCTGATCTTGTCCGCGGTGATTGTAACTTCTTCCTTTAAAGAGCCGGTGCCTGCTTTTTCAGTGCTTATTTTTTTGAGTTTTCTTTGAGGTGGTTTCTGGTTTTTAGGTGCCGCCTTGTTTTGTTTATCTTTTTCAGGTTTTTCAGTTTTATTAAAAATTTCTTCCAGGAGATCATGAAGATCCTCAGCGGCTCCATTTTGGATAAAATAAACATATATTCTTGGTTCAATATCCGGGCTGGCTGTGTCGATTGTTTTGATAAAATCATCAACAGAATTAAAAATATCCGGTTTGGAACTAACTGCCAAAATTGCGTTAAGATGCTCTATGGCTATAAATTTGAGCCCCTCATTTTTTCCTTTAAAGGAAACCATTGAGAATGCTTCGTTTAAAGTTTCCACGAGATCACTTGCATCGGAATTTGCTATTTTGTACATTTTAAAATTTAATTTTTTAAATATATCTACATCAAAAACATCTGTAAGCATAAGGATTTTATCTATATTTACCAGTCTGTCAACAACCAGAAGAGTATTTGTAGAATCATGGGAAAAGACTGATCCTGCGGAAGAAAGAAAGGGTTGTATTATTTTTTCTATTTCAGCAGCGGCAATATACTTAATTGGTATAATCTGGATCAGCATACCGCCTTTTAATAGAATATCCTTTTTTATAACTCCTTTTTCTTTTGAAAGTAATTTACGAGGAAGGTTGTCCGCTGTAGTAATCTGGTAAACCCCATCCTCCTGAACAGCGGCCAGACCATTTATTTCCAGAATTTTTAAAAAAATAGGCAGCAAATCTTTTTGGCTGAGTTTTTTGGCTATATGAATTGTAACTGTGCCGCTGATTGAGGGATCAACAACGTAATTTATTTTCAACAGATCGCCAAAAGTTTTAATAACCTCAAAAATATCAGCGTCATCAAAATTAAATATAATATCTTTGGACTTATTTTCAACGCGGTGTTCATTTTGGCTGCCAGACTGCATTGGAACATGGCCAGCAGAAGCATTGCTCGTGATTGGTGGAATCGGAATGCTATCTTTGCCATTCTCTGCCCATGTTATTAAAGCTGAACTGAACAGGATTACGACAGAGCCTGCAAATAATAACAAGGCTTGGGATATTTTATATTTTTTTATGTCTTTATTCATAGAGTTATCTTTTTGAAACCTGCAAGTTATTTAGTCTCCGTTCCTACTCTTTTTGAAATCGGGTTCTTGTTTTTGGCTTTCTAAGCTGTTTTGGCGGAAGCCTTCTCACTTTTGTTTTTTTAATTTCCCTGCGTTTTTTTGAGGGTAACCTTAGCCTTGGCTTTGGTTTATCCGGATTAACCAAAAGGAGTTCGGTCTTGATACGGCCTTCTTTTAAAATTATTCTGTCTGAAAGTACTGTTTCGACAGTAGCAGAACCGATTTTTTCACTCTCTTTAATCCATTCTGCCTTTTGCTTTATCCCCCTGCGTTGTGTTTTATCAGCAATCAAGGCAGATCTATTGTCATTAACTATCAAAATTCCATACAGAATACAATCTGTGTTGGGTTTGAAATCTTTTGTTTCCCCTGTAGACGGCTCAATATCTGCAGGACGCCTGTCCGGATTAAAAAGATCCTGATCAATAAAATCTGCATACATAATTAAAGCAGTTTTTATCTTTTTCACTCTTTTTACAGGAAATTGTCTGGTTTTTTTTACCTGCTTAATATTGACTCCATTTTCTTCAGGTTCATCCCAAATCCGGCAGATCTTTACCGCAAAGAAAATAATTAAAAGAGTCAGCAATATATTTACAGGCAACAGTTTGCTTTTCATTATATTTTTTTCATATATCCCGCAATCGTCAGGGTAGAATTGATTTCATAGGAATCCTGTTTTACACGAAAACGTTTTCTTTTTTTTCTGACCCTGATTCTGATCTCTTTTATAGTCAGATAGGTGGCAGAGGTTTCTATTTTGTAAAGAATTTTCCTTAATGCCCTGGTATCTGAAACAATACTATATTGAACAGGAAGAATAGTATAATAATCCGTTTTAACAGGATCAAGAATCTTCATGGTCTTTAGTTCAACACCGCTTTCAGCTACTATTTTGTTAAGTTTGTTCTGAATCTCCACAGTGGCCAGCGCAGGGGTTTTACTGCTTAAAAGCCCTGCTCCGGAACGTTTGATATTTTTTTTAACCTCTGTCAGGCTTGCAATTAAAGATTCTTTTTGCCCTATTGCAGTTTTGTATCCGGCCAACATTCTGCTTTTAATCGTAATTTCATCTCCCAGCCTGTCCAGATAATCAAATGCCGGATTAACAAAATATTTATAGCCGGTCATCAGCATCAGCACAATACTGATTCCAATCAGGTACTTTCTCTTATTATCGGCGGTTATTTTAAAATTCAATTAAGCGTCATTCCTATTTTAAAGCGTTCTTTGCCCTTTTTATCTTTTACTATGGTCGATTTAAAGCTTACGTCTTTAAACATGGGCGACTGTTCCAAAACAGAAATCAGCTCTGAAGCAATAGTCGCATACCCTTCTATCTCTACTGTATCATGTTTAAGGGTAATATTTTTTACCCAGGCATCTTTAGGAATAACAGCGGCCATAGTGTTGATAATATTAAGCGCTGATTTGTTATCTTCTTTAAGTTTATTTATATGAACAAGTTTTTGTTCGATATCAGTATATTCTTTACGTATTTTATCTATTTTTGTAATTTCAGGTTTGAGAGTGATAATCTCAGCATTTATGCGGCTTAGCAGCATTTTTTTTTGAAAAAAAGAACTTCCTGCCCAGCCGGACAGGCTAATGAAAAATAATATCAAAAGAATTAAAAATATATTCCACCCTGCCCTGCCCGGTTTTTTTAATAAATTAGCAGGAGCCAGATTAATATTCAGCGGAAGGCTGGAGCTCCCTTTTTTTGCAAGTCCGTAAGCTGTTTCAAACCCTGGGGGCAACAAATGACCGGTAATCTCTGAAAATTTAATAATCTTTAAACCGGTTTTTTTCATGATTCTTTCAGGAATCTCTGTTGCAAAAAAATCTTTAGAAACAGCCGGACCTGTTAATACAATTTTTAACTGATCAGTCGATTCCCCGGTTTGATCGGCTTTTTGTTTTATAATTTCTATTTCATTTATGAGAATTTCTTCCAGCGAAATATTTTTATTATTTTTAAAGGTAATATGTCTGGAATATCTCAGCATACCATTTTTTTTTAAATTGACTTCAATCTGATCATGATCAATATCCGCTATAATCATGAAAGAGGTATCAGTCTCGTCCTGCCCGCCCTCAAATGCATTCACAAGGGCAGTAGAGCTGAATGCCACCCCTGAAAAAAATATCCCTGTCCTGCGGCAGGCTTGAATAATTGAATCTATTTCATTCTTTTTGGCTGCTGCAATCAAAATATTAAGTCTGTTTTGTTGTTCATCCCTGTTGATTACAGTAAAATCATAATAAAGCTCATCAACAGGAAAAGGGAAATATTTTCCGAGCTCATAGGCCAAGGTGGCAGAAAGGTTTTCCTCAACAGCAAGAGGAAGGTCTGTATATTTAAGCAGCAATTTATGTCTTGGAAGCCCCAAAAAAATGTAATCCGGCTTGATACTGTTTTTGATAATAAAGTTATTGATAATCTCTGCTATAAGCCGGTTTGTATCTTCTGATGATTTCCCGTCCGGCAGTGGAAAAGACTCATGTTCGACCGGAATCAAAGCTTTAAATGTTTTTTTTAGATGCAAAAGGAACAGGTGATCTTTTTTTATATCAATTCCAATGCTTGATTCTATCAGCAAATTAACTCTCTCCCTTAATTACAGGGTCAATTATAAAGTCAATCCAGCGAGTTATCCTGAAACCTTTTTTTTCTTTCGGGTCTATTTTTATTAAAACTCTTAATCCTTCTTTAACTTTACTTCCATTTATTCCGCCAAAGGAATCAATAGAATAAAAAGGTGAAATTTTAAGAGAAATATAAGGCTTAATACTCAGGTAGATATCAGGATCAATAATATCGTTTAAAGCTGAAACTCTTTTAATCTCTTTTTCACCCCGGAAAGTTATTATTTCACGGGCTGCGGCTTCAGTCATTCCAGGCAGGGCTATCAACATTTCCCAGGAAGCCGCATTTATATTAATCTTGTCAGTTTGTGTATATATGGTAACCATACTTTCCAATCCGCCATAAAAAATATCGGCTGTGACTCCTTTAACAAGCAGCAGTTCCTCAATTGCATCAAAATCCTCGTCCTTGCATTCATAAGGATCATCAAGAGACTGATAATAATCGTCTTCTGCACCATTAATCCGGTGCAGGTTATCCTTGTCCCGCCAATCCATGATGGAGTCTGCAATGGTATCCTTCTCGCTCTCATCAAGATCAAATCCTTCCAAAAGCATCCGCAGCATACTCCTGGTTGCTTTGTTGATATTTATTTTGCCGCTTTCATTGGAAATTTTAACTTTATATTCCCCTTCTCCGAATAATATCGGAGGGATATTTGCCCCGACCCGCCATTCAATGAGATCCTCATCAACAGCATCAGTATTATCATCATCATCATCACCAGCATAATATTCCATTGGATATTGAGGTTTTTGCATACCGGTAGATATTGTAGATCTCTCTTTGATCAATTCCGCCACAGCCCTGTTCACACCTGCCATGGCGATGTAATACCCTTGTGTGCTTTCTTTAAAATTACGTGTTATATTTATTTCCGTTTTCATGGCATAG
>JAGGWL010000363.1 GCA_021157555.1 Deltaproteobacteria bacterium
ACGTATGCTTTTTGATAAATATATTGATTTTATAGATGTGTATGCGCAAATAAGCAAAGAAGAACAGGAAAATCTGTATCATGAAATAATTCAGCATAAGGAGACCGCCATGCTAGCACAATATATTAGAGAAAAAGGAATGCAGCAGGGAATGCAGCAGGGAATAATTCAAAAAGCGAAAGAAGACGTTATTGAGGTTCTTGAATTACGTTTTGATAAAATTTCATTTAAAATTATTGATAAAATAAATCAGATAAATGATCCCGTAAAGTTAAAAGAGCTTCTTAAGAAGGCTATACAGATAAAAGAAATTGGTAGTTTTGAATTTATTTACTGATTTGGTTTGCAGGGTTAAGAGCTTGCCCCCGAACCGTCCTAACCTAAGTTGCTTGTTTTAGGGCGGACTAAGGGTCAAGCGTAGATTTGATCCGTTTTTTAAAGCCGCAAAAACCCGGCAGAAAGCCGAAGCAGGAAAGCACTGTCCCCTGAATTACTGTCCCCTGAATTACCAAGGTGTCCCGGCTTACGTTACTTATCGGGGTCAGACCCCAATAAGCAACAAGCTTGACAAAAAGAAAATTTTGCACTACATTTGTCAACACAGCCAAAGAAAATTTTAAAAGGGAAGCAAATGAAACCAGCAATCAATATAAGACTCGAAAAAGAGATGTTGAATTCTCTGGACAACTATGCCAGGGAACTGGAAAAGACAAGGACAAATCTGATTGAAAAAGCAATAGACGCTTATTTTGACAAACTGGATGAAATGGTGGCTGACAAAAGAATTGATGCCTTGAAAAAAGGTGAGACCAAAGTTATCCCCCTTGAAATAGTCTTTGCCAGAGCAGGCATTGATGTATAAAATTGGATTTGAACCTGAAGCAGAAAAAGAATTTTTGGCTTTGCCGGATAAAGATAGAGCCTTGGTTGCAAAAAAAATAATCACGCTGCAAAAAGGCCAGTTTCACAAGGACCAAACGCTAAAAGGCAGGCACAAAGGTAAATTTCGCAAAAGAGCAGGAAACTTTCGGATTATCTATCTGAAAGAAGGGAATTTGTTATTAATAACCATTATCCGGATTGCCCACAGAAAAAAAGTATATTCTTAAAAATCTTTTATGCACCCACAACGCTGTTTTTGACCCCATTTTCCCATTATCTACCAAGGTCTAATCTAATATGAAAATTTTTCTAATCGCAGGTGCAAGACCCAATTTCATGAAAATTACCCCCATTGCCAGGGCATTTGATAAGCGCAGCCAGATAAACTATAAAATTGTCCATACAGGTCAGCACTATGACCCGAACATGAGTGATATTTTTTTTGAAGAACTTGGCATTAAACAGCCTGATTATCATCTGGGTGCCGGTGGCGAAACTCACGCCCAACAGACCGCAAAAATCATGACCGGATTTGAAGAGACCTGTGAAACCGACAGACCAGATCTTGTCATTGTTGTAGGAGATGTAAACTCAACCCTTGCCTGCTCAATAGTAGCAAAGAAAATGCAGATAAAAGTGGCCCATGTTGAAGCAGGGCTCCGCAGCTTTGACCTTTCAATGCCCGAAGAAATCAACCGCATGGTCACCGACTCTATTTCCGATATGTTCTTCATCACAGAAGAGCAGGGCATGACAAATCTTCTTAAAGAAGGCAAATCTCCGGACCAGCTTCATTTTGTCGGTCATGTCATGATTGACAATCTTTTTTATCAATTGGAAAAGCTTAAAGAAATGGACACCGGCAAGTTTCCTACAGCCAAATTCAAACAAAACCATCCAGAATATGGTGTGGTTACCCTGCATCGGCCTTCAAATGTAGACAATAAAGAAACCCTTGAAATTATTTTTAAAACACTATCAGAAATTTCTGAAACACTTCCTCTGATTTTTCCAATTCATCCCAGAACCAGGAAGAACATGGAAGCGTTTAATATAAAATCAGGAGCCAATATAAAACTCACCGAGCCTCTTTCTTACATGGAGTTTTTAAATCTCTGGAAAGATGCAAAGCTGACGTTGACAGACTCCGGTGGCCTTCAGGAAGAAACAACAGCTCTGGGAATTCCCTGTCTCACCATCCGCGAGAATACGGAAAGGCCTATAACAGTCACACAAGGCACAAATGAGCTCATGGGGACTTCGAGGGAAAAGATCCTTGAATCCTTTGAAAAAATAATGACCAATAACTGGAAAACAGGGCAAAAACCAAAGTTCTGGGATGGCAATGCTGCCGAACGGATCACAACTATAATTTCATAACTGGTGAGTTTAAAGGTCCATGGGTGAGAATAAAATTATGGACATTGTGCTCTAATTGTCGTATTTTTGCAAATATGAGTGTCGTATGTTTGCACAGAGGTATAGTGTATGTCTGTTAAAAAAACTTTAGAAGATAGAGTTCAATATCGAATAAAACGAAGTAGTTATTCTACATTTATTTTGTCTGATTTCTATGATCTATCCGATAGAGTAAATTTTTTAGATTTTTTGTAGAGTATCCTCAAGCTTATCAGTTATCATCTGCTTTGCGACCACACTTGAAACTGGAATTCAGCTTTAAAAACATCTTATTGCCAAAGCAGACAAAACCGATAAGAACACAGAAAAAATGGCAAAAGAAGCACTTAAACAATTTAAAGGTGATCCGCTTTATTTGGAATAAATTATCTTAAAATTAAGACAGTTATCTGACCCAATAAGACGTGTATAAGAGGAGATAATGAAAAAAATATATGAAAGAATTGACATCAACCCAAATATCATGTTCGGAAAGCCTGTGATTAAAAATACGCGTATCACAGTGGAGCAAATTTTGCGAAAGCTATCAGGAGAGATGACGATGGAGGAAATTATTATTGATCATCCTCATATAAAACGGGAAGATATTTTTGCTGTTCAGGAATTTGCTGCTGATTATTTGGCTGATGAAGAAATTGTTTTTGCCTAAGAGATGATAAATTGAAATTTTTAGCCGATGAGTGTTGTGATACGGGGTTAGTGACATCTTTAAGAAAAGATGGGCATGATGTATTATACATATTAGAGAAAAAACCGGGTATTTCTGACGATGAAGTTTTGCTTGATGCTTACAACGAAGGACGCATTTTGTTAACAGAAGATAAGGATTTCGGTGGGCTTGTTTACCGGCTCAAGAAGCCTTCGAAAGGAATTATACTGATTCGAATGGATGTAAAAAAAAGGCAGATGAAGTGGTTCCGATTGAAGAAGCTAATAGAAGATTATGCTGAACGTTTGCCAGGTCATTTTGTTGTTATTGATAGTCACAAATTTCGTTTTCGACCCTTACTTTTTTTGCTATAATACCTGGAATTTATTGTCAACACTAATAATTTCAGCCAAAAGCTGATTGCTTTCGCCAACGGAATATTTTATGCTAAAGAAGAAGGTAGAGAAGAAGGTATAAAAACAAATCAACAAAAAATAGCTGCCAAAATGCTTCAAAAAGGTTATGAACTTAAAACAATCTGTGAACTCACTGGTATTTCAATTGATAAACTTCAGCAGGAACAAATTAATTTAAAACCTTAAAAAGTCATGCCTTAGAAAGTCATGTAGATGGAGACTTTCAACTTGGAAAAAAGAGATGGCAACCTATAATGCTGTTTTTGAGGGTAAAAACGAGAATATAGGGGACAAAAACACCTGCTTTAGGAATGAATTATTTTAAAATTAAGACAATGAGCGTGGATAGACCCCATAATTTCTTCTTAAATATAGTGACAAAGTGCCAACATCCCTTATTATTCGTCCCCCCAGCTTCCCTGAAAAGGATTGTTGCTAATGACAAAACAATCACACGACCACAATTTCAAAAACCTGTTTTTAGATTTTCCAAAGGAAACGTTAGAGTGGTTTTTCCCTCAAGCACAGCAAAACTGGGGGCAGGTGCGTAAAGTTGA
>JAGGWL010000276.1 GCA_021157555.1 Deltaproteobacteria bacterium
ATGAATGGGATAATTATGCAGTTGAAGAAGCGATTCAAATCCGTGATAATGTGGGCGGTACTGTTACTGTTGTTTCGGTCGGTGATGAAGAATCCGAAGAAGTGATCAGACGAGAAATGGCAATGGGCGCTGATCAGGGCGTTCTTCTTTCTGACGATGCTTTTAATAATTCAGACGGAAAAGGTATATCTTCCATTCTAAAGGCCGAGATCGAAAAGGGCAAATATGATTTGATAATGACCGGAGCCCAGGCTGATGACGGGGCAGGTCAGGTTGGTGGAATGCTGGCCGCTATGCTGGATCTTCCCTATGCTTCTCTGGTTAATGTAATAGAGATTATAGATGATAAAAAAATCAAAGTTGGCCGGGAAGTAGAAGGCGGCAATGTTGAGATGAATGAAATTCAACTTCCTTGTGTACTCTCTATTCAAACCGGTATCAATGAACCTCGCTATGTGGGAATCAGAGGAATAAGAAAGGTGGCTTCTGTCGAGATTCCGGTTCATGGCGCTTCGGATTTAGGTCTTGCAGCCGATGTTGTGGGTGAAGCCGGTGCCAATGTAAAAAGGGTAGATTATTTTGTGCCTGATATGGGTGATGGTGCTGAAATGCTGGAAGGCAGCACAGAAGAGATTATTGACAAACTGGTCGAACTCTTAAAGGCCAAAGGAGGTATTAAATAATGGCTCAAATTTATGTATATATAGCACACAAGGGCGGGGTTGCCGATGATACCGCTATTGAGCTTGTAACGGCAGCTAAAAAAATTGATGCGGATGCATCTGTATCGGCAATTGTGACCGGATCCGGCGCTGATCTTGATGCAGTATGTAAAGATGTTGCCTCTACATATAATGAGGTTATCAAAATTGATAATGATGCTCTTGCATATCCAAATGCGGAAATAATCAGGGGTGTTCTGGTTAATATTCTGCCCAAGGACGCTGTGCTTTTGATGGCACATGATACATTTGGAATGGATCTGGGGCCTGGACTTTCGATTAAACTTAAGTCCGCATTTGTCGCTGATGTGATTGATTTTGAAGGCGTTGACGGATCTAACCTGAAAATTGTTCGCCAGGAATACAGCGGGCAGGTCAGTACTCATCTGCTTTGTGATATCGGTTCTGGTGCTGTGATCAATATTCGCCCTGGTGCATTTGTTCCTGATGAAAGCAAGTCTGCATCCGGAGAAATTGTAGATAAATCATCTGAAGCTGGTGATTTTGCGGCCAGCCGAACATTTCTTGAGACAGTTGTGGCGGAAGCCGGCGATGTTGATATTACCAAGTCAGAAGTGCTTGTTTCGATAGGAAGGGGTATTGAGGATGAGGATAATATTGAGATAGCCAACGATCTTGCTGAAGCGCTTGGCGCCGATGTTTCATGTTCCAGGCCGATCGTTGATTCTAAATGGCTTGAAAAATCCCGCCAGGTTGGAACATCAGGTCAAACGGTTAAACCTAAAGTATATCTTGCCTGTGGTATAAGCGGTTCTTTTCAGCATTTGGGCGGCATAAAAGGATCTCCATTTATGGTTGCTATAAACAAAAATATCAAAGCCCCGATTTTTCAGGTTGCAGATGTAGGTATTGTTGAAGATATTCTGGAATTTATGCCGGAATTAACTGAAAAAATAAATGATATGTAGGCTCTCTTTTAATTAAATTTTATTTAAAAAACCGGCTTTTTTTAAGGCCGGTTTTTTTTTATAAAACGGCTATTGGGGACAAAAGACTGAATATGATAAACGTGATTTTTAAAAAAGCATCTTATGATTATAAGTCATTAAAAATTATTGTGTTTGATATCATAGATGAGCTTGGAGGAGATTTTATACAGCAAGGAGAACGGATATTGATAAAACCGAACCTCCTCTTGCCTGCCAGTCCGGAAAAAGCTATTTTAACCCATCCCCTGATTGTAAAAGCTGTTGCTGAATATGTGCTTGAAAAAGGAGGCCATGTTCAAATTTCAGATAGTCCAGCGTCAGGATCGTTTAGCAAGGTTCTGAAAGAGGGGAAATATAAAAAAGTTTTTGAAGGTATGGATGTTGTTTTTAAAGAGTTTAAAGAAACTGTCAAGGTGGATATAGGTGCCCCTTTTGGCAAAATTGATATTGCCAAAGATGCTGTGGAGGCTGACCTTGTTATCAATATTGCAAAGCTTAAGACGCACGCACAGATGCTTTTGACCCTTGGGGTGAAAAATCTTTTTGGCTGCATTGTAGGTTTTGAAAAGCCTGAATGGCATTTCAGGGCAGGCATTGATAGAGAGATTTTTGCAAAGCTGCTTGTACAGATTTACGAAGCAGTTAAACCTTCTCTTACTATTCTTGATGGAATACTCTCCATGGAAGGAGATGGCCCAGGCAAGAGTGGCATCCCGCGGCAGACTGGTGTGATCGCCGGAAGTAGAAGTGCTTTAGCTGTGGATCAGGCAGTATGCAGTATGTTGGGACTGGAACGTAATTTGCTCCCTACGAATAGAGCTGCCAAAGAACTTGGGCTGATTGATGAAGAGATATATGTTACCGGTGATTTTCATATGATTAATGATTTCAGGTTTCCTGAACTTGGCGATCTGACATTCGGACCTCGATTCATGCACGGATTTACAAGAAAATATCTGTCTCAAAGACCGATTGTAAATAAAAGCATATGCCGATTATGCGGAGAATGTCGTGATTATTGTCCAACCAGGTCTATTACTATGAATAATAAAAAGATTATTTTTGATTATGATAGCTGTATAAGGTGCTATTGTTGCAGTGAAATCTGTCCACATGGCGCTCTCCGCGCAACAGAGTCACTGCTCGGCAAACTGTTTCGCAGAATTATGGACAGATGATTTCTAATTGTCTTTATCCTTGTTGAGTATTTTAAGTCCAACAAGGCTGTGGCCCTGAAACCGCCCATGTGCATGTTTTGTTATATGTTTAATTTTTGTAATGATTGTATCGGTTTTATCTGCTGTTTCGACAGAGTAATACTTCATATCCAGTAAATCATTAATTTTGATATGCTGCAGGACAGGTGAATTTTCTTTTACCACTATGCACATACCCTTTTGCGATATATCTCTTAATTTGAACTGGTAAATGTAGCTTAGTTCCTTAATAGAGAATTCAACGCTGTAATATAAGGCGGTTATATTTCTTTCTTCGCTCCTTCTTTCAGTTTGTTTTATTTCCATTTTTTTATCCGACCTTAGGAATGAAGAGAAAATTATTTTGCTCCTGTCCCTTATTTATATTTTAAAAATATTTATTAATTCTTTTTTTTAAACTTTTTCAGTGTATTGTCAAGAAGATATTCTTATATCGTATTAAATTTATAAAAAAAAGTAAGATAGGCAGGCTGTTTAATATTGACCACAGCTTTATCTGATGGTAAAAGGAAAAAATCTTATGGAGGGATGGCCGAGTGGTTTAAGGCGGCGGTCTTGAAAACCGTTGAGCTAATGGCTCCGTGGGTTCAAATCCTACTCCCTCCGCCATTTATAATTAGACCCTTTTATATGAAAAAAAAGAGAGTCTGACGTTTTACGGAGAGATGGCCGAGCTGGCTGAAGGCGCTCGCCTGCTA
>JAGGWL010000301.1 GCA_021157555.1 Deltaproteobacteria bacterium
CAGAGATGACCTGATAAATTACCAATTATAGATAAAAAGCCATCATACTCGAGCCAGTTTCAAAATGTTCAATTTTGTTCGAGGTCAAGGAAGACAAAAATTTTAACCACTGGAATACATTAAGTATTTCGAGGATTAAACCCTTTTTAAGATCAGGTTGACTGACGCAGAGATCGGGCAAAAGGGGGCGTTTTGAAATCGGCTCACTCATAAAAAAAACCGTCATTACGGGAGTAATATATGAAAAATATTATTAATCCATATTCAATCCGCTTTTATTTAATCCTGTTTCTTGTTATATTGATAATAACCTGTTTGAATAATACAGTCTTTGCCTTTGATCTTAGACAAGGTGAAATAATATCAAGAGTAAATCTCAGACAGGCACCAGGATTGCAAGGAAAAATTATTACCGGTATCCAGCGTGGAACTATAGTTATTGTAAAAGACAGACAGGGAGACTGGTATAGAATTATCGTATCAAGCGAGACATACGGATATGAAGGCTGGATTTACGGAAAATATCTAAGGCATTTTTCTGAAACTGCAAGCCATCCTGCAATAGCAATCCCGAATGACTCCATGAAATTTGTAACGACAGAAACGGATGCAGGTATTCCTGAGCAAAGCAGTCCTGAAGAATCAGCGGCCTGGCAAAATACAGAATATCCGGATTCAGGCAGTGTTCCCGCTGATGAACCGACAAATAGTGACACTGCCATTTATATACAACCACCCGAAAAACTGACAAAAAAATCTGTCAATCTCGCAGCAAAAATAAAACCCAAAAAAAAAATGAATTATGATAAAGAAAAAATAAATAAAACGCAGTTAGATTTTTTGAATAATGGCAAGGTTAGCAAATCATCAGACAAAATCATTTCATTGATAAAGGAAAAGAAAAAAACTCCTCTAATATCAGATGACAATAACTCCCTCAAAAAAAATACGGGATGGCTCCGCCTGATACTTAAATTTGCATCTGTAATCCTTTCCTGCTTTGCCATTCTTTTATCATATAAAGCACTGCAATTTGCAAAAGAAACTCGTGAAATGGTTATGCAGTTTAAACAATAGTTCTATAAGGAGAATTGAAATATGATTCAATTAAAAACAATCGATCTGAAAACAACACCCGTCGAAGCTCTTATTATACCTGTATGTGAAGATAAAGAGATTCATAATTTACGAAAAATATCCACCCTGATAAAAAAAGTGAAAGACCTGAATGAATTTACTGGCAAAAAAGATGATTTGGTAACCTTGTACAATCTTCCCGGAATAAAAGCCGAAAGAGTCATTTATTGCGGACTTGGAAAAATTGACGCGATTAATATTGAAACATTAAGGTCAGTTGCAGGAAAAGCCATAAAGGAATCCATTAAAAAAAAATTATCAAATATTTTAATAGCAGCGCCTGTGGGGCAAAATATCACCAGGGGAATCAAGGCTGATACCCATTCTATTCTCAACGCCTTGCTGGAGGGTGCGTATCTTGGGAATCATATTTTTGATAAATACAAAAAAGAGAAAAAGCTTAAACCTGTAAAAGAGATTAATCTTCTTGTAAAACCGGACATAGCTAATCAATTCAAAAAATTGCCTGCAAAAGTCGAAACATTATGTCAAGGCACCATTCTGGCAAGAGAATGGATAAGCACTCCGCCTAATGACAAAAGGCCGGAACAGTTTACAGAATCTATCGTAGCACATGCTGAAAAAACCAATCTCAAAATTGATATTCTGGATGAAATACAGTTAAAACAAAAAAAATTCGGGGCATTACTTGCAGTAGCAGAGGGAAGTACAAGTAAGCCCTCCCTGATTTGCCTTGAGTACAGCCCAAAAAACCCTCAAAAAACCATTGTGCTTGTAGGGAAAGGTGTCACTTTTGATTCAGGCGGCATAAATTTAAAACCTGTGGGTTCACTTGAAGATATGAAAATGGATATGTCGGGAGCTGCCGCAGTTGCCGCCACCATGATAACAATAGCTAAACTGAAGCCTAAAGTTAAAGTTGTCGGTGTTATACCGGTGGTTGAAAACATGCCTTCAGGCCGTGCTGCACGGCCGGGAGATATAGTAAAAAGCTATAGCGGTACAACTATCGAAATAGGCAACACTGATGCAGAGGGAAGACTGATATTAATAGATGCCATTTCTTACAGTATTGAAAAATATAAACCGCAAACAATTATAGATATCGCCACCCTGACAGGAGCTTGTGTTGTCGCTCTGGGTGAACAAATAGCGGGAGTATTTGCTTCTGATGATGACCTTGCCGAAAAAATTCTTCAGTCCGGACAGGATACAAATGAAAGATGCTGGAGACTGCCATTACCGGACGACTACCAGAAACTATTAAAAAGTGATTTTGCAGACCTGCAGAATATCAGTAGTTCACGCTGGGGTGGAGCCATTACAGCCGCCATGTTTCTTAAAGAGTTTACAGAAAAAGTTGAATGGGCACACATAGATATTGCAGGGCCTGCTTATATTAAAAAAGCAACAGAGTATTGTGGTCCAGGAGGAACGGGTTTTGGAGTGAGGCTGTTTTGTACGTTGCTGGAAAAGTATATTTAAAAATAGAAGCTGAACTAAAAACCAACAAGGGCAGAATAGACGGTGTTATTATAGATCGGAATGTGGGGGAATGGGTGGTTGAGAAAATGAGGGTTATTCCCCGTAAATTTTTAGTTTTCTTCTAAGGGTGTTTATTCCTATATCCAAAAATCTGGCTGTTTGAGATTTATTCCTTCTTGTTTGATTATATATTTTGAGAATATACGACTTTTCAATATCAGCCAGAGGAACTATAGTATTTAGTTCTTTTTGATGCTGTTTGTTTTGTATGATTTTTTTTGTTTTTTTAATTCTCATTTGCTTTGGAAGAAAATTTGCGGTTATATTTTTTCCTTGCGCCAGATTTACGGTAGACTGGATAATTGCTCTTAGTTCCCTGATATTTCCGGGATAATTGTAATCCATAAATAAAGACAGTGCTTCTTCTTCAATAAAACAACTACCGGAATTACCGGAAAACTCTTTTAAAAATTGATTGATTAACAACGGTATGTCATTTTTTCTGTCGCGGAGGGGCGGAAGGTGGAGCACCCCTCCTCTGAGACGGTAATATAGATCCTTGCGAAACATCTTTTTGTCCATTAATCTATCAAGGTCTTCATTCGTGGCTGCAATAAAGCGAATATCAACTTTTTGCTGCACACTGTTCCCTAACTTGATATATTCTTCGGACTGAAGGACCCGAAGCAATTTTCCTTGAAGTTCGGTTGACAGGTTGCCAATTTCATCCAAAAAAAGTGTCCCCTGATTTGTGTATTCAAGGTGTCCGGAACGTTTTTTGTCCGCACCTGTAAAAGCACCTTTTGTATGGCCAAAAAACTCTGCATCAAAAAGATTGCCGGCTATGGAAGCCATGTTGATTGGAGTAAATGGAAATTTTGATCTTGCACTGACAATATGAATAGCCTTTGCTAAAAGTTCCTTGCCTGTACCACTTTCTCCTGTAATTAAAACAGGCACATCACTTAGAGCGTGCAGTTCTGCTTCCTTCAATATCTTAAGAACCTTATGCGACCTTGTTATAATAGGTTTAAATGCTTTTACATTTATTAATTTCGGCAAGGTCTTCTTTTTTTCAATATCAAGAATATCAAGCAGCCGTTTCCTTTCCATAGACCGGTTAATTGCCGAAAACAGGTCATCTTTAGAAACAGGCTTCACAAGGTAATCATATGCTCCTTTTTTTAAGCATTCCACCGCGGTCCTGGCTTCATTCACAGCGGTTATCATTATACACTCGGTGTTGGGACTGGTATTTTTTATTATCTCAAGGAGTTTGATCCCATCCATACCGGGCATTGTCATATCGATCAGGGCAATATCAAAAATTTCGTCTTGCTCAAAAATTAAAGCAGCCTTTACAGGATCATCCTCAAGTACGATGTTTTTATATCCTGTTTCGGTCAATTTTATTTTTAATATTTCAAGAAAATCAAGGTCATCGTCAATAACTATAATATTACCGGTCATCCTACCCCCTAATTCTATGCCAAAAGAGACTATACCAAAATGGAAGAGATAAATTATAACAACTTGAATTAAAAGATTATTTTTTAAATACATATCCCATTTTGGAACAATTATCCATTTGTTTTAAATTTATTCAAAATAAATACCAACACTTCTTTATTCCTATAACACATTGATTATACATACATTTATATCTTATATCTGATAATATTCTTTGTGGCACACAGCTTGCTCTATTACTTGATTAAAAGAAACTCGACGATGTGCAAAATTCAGGTTTTATAAAGCTATTATTTCCCATAATCTTTTAAGGAATTTAAGTATGCGTTTAAAAAATAAATTTAACGCAGGGGAATTTGCTATTCTGGCTGAAATTGAACCCCCCAAGGGTGTGGACACATCAGCAATGATAGCTAATGCCACAATGATAAAAGGAAAAGCGGATGCATTGCTGGTGCCTGAAATGAGCAACGCGGTTATGCGGATGAGCTCACTCGGCGGCGCTATGATCCTTCAGGACAAAGTGATGGAAACGGTGATGCAGGTTAACTGCAGGGACAGGAACCGATTGGCTTTGCAGGCTGATTTGCTGGCAGCATCCGCACAAGAACCGAGGATAGGAGTTTTTGTGTGTAAATGCGGAATTAATATTGCTGGTATGCCTTAACTTTTCCTTTACCTCCGTATTCATCACTGCGAAGTTTTTTCATAACCTCTCTTGCGTCGTCATCTACATATATATCCCAAATATTGAGCTTATTGATGGTTTCATCTATGCTATATCCGGTTATTTTTGCAGCCGCATCATTGAACATACGTATCTTGCCTGATTTGTCGGCGGCTATAACGCCATCCACCGCACTCAAAATAAGGTTTCGTAAAAAAGCATTAGACCTATGCAGCTTTTCTCCCAGTTCTTCAATGTTCGGAAATTTAACGTCGAGTATTACAAGCGCCTCGATTTTTTCACCGGAAAAAACAGGATAAGAATATAAGCACGAAAATCCTTCTTGAGGTTTCCTCAAAACTAACTTGTGGGTTTGATTAACTTCCATTGCGGGGCAATTATTGCAGGGAGAGGTTCGACCAGAAAGCACTTCGTAGCATAGTTTTCCCACAACATCAGGTTTATGCTTATAAAAATCATGTCCATTCGCGACAAGGATTTTGAATTCAGGGGAAATTATTATAATTTTTTTTCTAAACGCCTCAAGCGCTTTTATCATATAGTAATCAGCATTTTTGTCTGTCTGTTGCATGTTATTGCCCCCATGATAATAAACGTTGTAAATCAGCCAACGCCTTAGCGTTTGGCCAAGGAACGAGGACGAAATAACATCCCCAAATATGCATCACAGCTTCAAATCCTTGTAATAGTTCATCTCCATAAAAAAAATTTGAGAAATAATCTGTATTTCATAAAATAATATATAATTTTTAGTTTATTAATTTAGGAATCAAATATCAAGGTAAAATTGTAACACCTTGTTCTATTTTTTAGATTCCCCTATTGGCTCGACACACAATAAACTCACTAATCATTCTTTGCTTGAAAAAAAGATTAATATCTGCCAATTAGAAATAATAGAAAAAAGGCATCCTTCATTTAGGAATGGGGACGAAATAACTTCCCCAAGTAGGCACACAGATTTAGGTCAGGTTTGTTCGAACTAAAAGTAGAAAAGTTGCAGAAATAGCAAGCTATTTCAATATTTTTCTACTTTTAGATCGGGCAAAGATGGCCTGAAGCTGTGATGCATAGTTGGGGAAGTTA
>JAGGWL010000028.1 GCA_021157555.1 Deltaproteobacteria bacterium
ATTATAAATAATAATGAATAAAATATCAATAACTATTTATAGCTCCTCGTAAAATTTTTGAATTTAAATGCCGTAAAACAGATATATCATGCCGATCATGACGACAATAAAAAGAATACTTATTAAAAATCCGGCCTTCATAAAATCAGTACTCCGGTAACGTCCAGGCCCCATATATAAGGCATTCACCTGATGTGTAGGCAGCATAAAAGAATTACTGGTAGCAAGTCCGACAACCAAAGCAGCCATCCGTGGATCTACGTGCGCTGCTATGGCCATATTCACAACCAGCGGCACAAGCAAAACTGTAGCTCCAACATTCGAAATTACAAGTGTAAAAACAGTAGATAGAATAGCAATTACAGTTAAAAGAACAATTGGCTGTACATCACCAATGATATGCAGTACAGCATGAGCAATCCAGGCAGCAGCGCCGGTTTTTTCAGTCGCAATCCCAAGGGGAATAAGTCCAGCCAGTAAAAAAATGGTACGCCAGTCAACTGCGCCATAAGCCTCATCAATCGTGAGTACACGGGTTACTATCATACCAAGGGCACCGGTCATTAAACTTACCGAAAGCTGTATATGAAACAGCATAATCATCGTTAATGAAAGCACGAGCCAAAAACCAGCCCAGATTGCCTTTTTCGGACGTACTAAATCTACGTCAATTGGTGTTGTAAAAAGCAAATTTTTTTCTGCCTGAAGGAGCTTGAGTCTGCGCCAGGTGCCTCCAAGAAGGACAGCATCTCCAACAGCAAGTTTAAGATCTCCGATCTCGGCAAGATAAGTTTCGCCTTTGCGGTAGATAGCCAGGGGAATTACCCTAAAACGATCTCGCAGGTTAATCTGGTTCAGGGTTTCACCGACTATATTGGAGCGGGGGGCTACAACAGCTTCCACTGTACCAGTGATGCTTTCGGAAATATCATCCTTGAATACATCCAGTTCATTTTTTACGATCATCCCCTCTTCTTTGGCCATACGATGGACATCTTTTTCCATTCCATACACCAGCAGATCAATACCAGATCGCACTTCTTTATCAATTCCAGGAGAAAACTGCTTGAAATCCGGCAGTTCTATAAAACCTACCACGTTAACCAGATAACGCCGCCGGATATCTTCAACACTTATGGGTTCACGATAATCGGTAAAATTTTCAGGAACATGAAGTTCATAAGGCATGCCCAGATTATTCAGGGTATTTTGTAACTCAGGCTCAAGTCTTTCTTTTTCAGAATCATTAGTGGTCTTGGGCAGGATAAAGCGACCAAAAACGATAAAACAGGCTGTGCCGCTAGCTACTAGTGCCAGACCAATAGGTGTTACATCAAACAAATTAAAGGGCTTGAGGTGAAACGGTTCCAGCAGGTCGTTTAGAAGGATAAGGGGACTGCAGCCCACGAGTGTGATAGTCCCGCCCAGAATGGCTGAAAATCCGATCGGCATCAATAAATTTCCCAAAGGAATCTTGAGCTTTTTGCTGATGCGCTGAATAGCAGGCAAAAATAAGGCCGCTGCTCCGATATTTTGCATAAAACTTGATATCACTGCCACAGTCAACGAAATAGCAATAATGATACGTGACTCACTTTTTCCAGCAACCCGTAACACAGGCGTTACCAGACGGTTTATGAGACCTGTCATATCAAGTCCTGCCCCGATTATGATTACAGCAATAATAGATATTACAGCATTACTGCTGAAACCGACAAAAGCTTCCTTTGGTGTCACAAGATGAAGCAAAGGCAATGAGACCATCATAAGTATAGCAACCACATCAACACGTACCCATTCAACAATAAATAGAAAAATTGCTATGCCAATCATAATCATCACCAGAATCATCTGGGTAGTTAATGGCTCCATAAATTAATTCCTTTCAATTTTTTATTTTTAATTTTGGTTTAAATTTATCCTTGGCTGCTGGTCTGACAACAGGACATTGTATATTTGCTTTAATTTTCAGGAACCAGTGATCTTTTTTTTTAAAATTATGTCCTGCTGCAAATTCCTCTCTGCCTCCCCAGACCGTTGCCGCAAAAGAAGGCTTACTTGCTGCAAGATGCTTCAAAAATTCAGAAGCTTTGTCACCATATTTAATTTTAGCCTGAGTATTAATTTTTTCAGCTTTTATTGCATTGATAATTTTTTTTACAATTTTTTGTTCATTATTAAGTCCTTCAGATTCATGAGCAGCGTTTGCCATCAGCATCAAGATTGAAATTGAGCAGCCAATCCTTTTTGCCAGGTTAATTGCATAATAAACGCTTTCCTCGTGAAATACTCCGTCTTCTAAAAGAAGAAGAATCCAATCTTTTGAGTTTGTTTTGTTCACAGATCACTATCCCACATTTTTCATAAAAAAAATTACTGGCCAAGTATTCTTTCTGCATAAAAAAATTGCAAGTTGAATGCCAGACTAACAGATCAACAAATATGCTTTAAATTAAAGGTGTTAGAGAATAAACAATGTAGCAGCTTTGTTGCATAATGCAACAAAGTTTTGTTGTAACTTAGGTAATTACTCGATATTTAGGGGAAAATAGGAAGGTTGCATTTTGTAACGTATATTGCTGCATTTTGCAACAATTTGTTAATCTTCAAACTCAAAGCGCTTAAGCT
This sequence comes from Deltaproteobacteria bacterium, assembly GCA_021157555.1. GTDB lineage: Bacteria > Desulfobacterota > Desulfobacteria > Desulfobacterales > BuS5 > BuS5. The sequence continues at coordinate 2,629 of JAGGWL010000028.1, forward strand.
TTCGGTAAAGCGAAACACGGTTTATGCCAAGTATTTTTGCTGCTTCGTTTTTTTTATTACCAACATAATCAAGCACCCATCGAATATATTCTTTTTCCAGCTCTGCAAGAGTTCTAAAGGCTTCATCTTGACCATGAAATGTAAAAAGATCGTAATCAACCAAATCTTTCGGTAAATTTTCAATATTTATTATCTGCTTATTGGTCATTGATACGGCATGTTCTACAATATTTTCAAGTTCACGTATATTGCCAGGGTACTCATAACTGGTTAGCAATCCGAGCGCTTCATCTGAAAAGCCGGAGATATTTTTTCCAATTTTAGCTGAATAAAGTTTTAAAAAATGTGATGCCAAAAGAGGTATATCCTCTCTACGTTCGCTAAGGTTAGGCATATGTATGGAGATAACATTCAAGCGAAAATAGAGATCCTGGCGAAAATATTCTTTTGAACATAATTTTTTTAAATCTTTATTTGTCGCCGCAATTATTCTGATATCAATCGGTATGGGGGTTATACCACCAACCCTTATAACTTCTCTTTCCTGAATCACTCTCAAAAGCTTCACCTGCATGGCGCTTGACATATCGCCTACCTCATCCAAAAAGACTGTGCCTTTATCTGCACTTTCGAACAAACCGGACATGCTTTTGGTTGCACCGGTAAAAGCCTCTTTTTCGTGCCCAAAAAGTTCATTAGCGAGAAGATCATCGGTAAAAGATGCACAGTTAAAGGGTAAAAATTTTCCTTGAGCTTTTGGACTTGATTCATGAATGGCCCGTGCCACCAGTTCCTTTCCTGTTCCGGATTCTCCGGTGATTAAAATATTGGAATCAGAATCCTTAATTCTCCAAATCAGCTTTTTGATATCAGTAATTTTGTGACTATTCCCAAGGATAGAAGAAAATTCATTTTGATTCCCGGCCTCAAGATCCTGAATTTTTACTGTCAGTTGAATTTTTTCCACTGCACGTTTGACAATATTACGAAGCTCGTCAGGTTTGACAGGCTTTTGGAGATAATGAAAAGCGCCTCTTTTTGTCGCTTCAATTGCGGAGTCTACAGATCCATAACCTGTAAGAAGAATAACCTCTGTTTCAGGATAGCGCTTTTTTGCTGCCTCAAGCACATCAAGGCCACTAATAGTATCAATTAATAGATCTGTTAAAATTATATCAAACCATCTTGAATGAATAAGCTTGATAGCTTTTTCCCCCTTACCGGCAGATACAACATCATATCCTTCTGTACTCAATATGCGCGTTAATGCTTTCAGCGCAATCTCTTCATCATCGACAATTAAAACAGATATTTTGGTTTGCATTGTTTTTAATTTGCCCATCGCATCTTTTCTTTGAGTTCGTTAATAAAATATGATATAAATAATTTTATATAAAAGTGCCTAAAATTTAAAGTGAGTTAAAGTGAGTTAAAGTGCCTAAAGTTAAGGATTTCAATCAATTGTATTCGTATTATTCCTAATCTGTACTTTCATGTTTTGTTGTGCCCGACAGGGCATGAGGGTTATATCTTAATTTTTTTTCTTTTATACTTGAAAGGCCGTAAAAATGACAAAAATTGAAGCGCTTATAGATAAGATCATTCAAAGAGTAAATATTAATCTCAGAGAACTTGAATTTGATGTTAATCCCTATATTGTCAATATAAATTTAAAATGCCGATTATCAAAATTTTACGCTTTTTATGGCATAACACCTTATCACAAATTAAGCTTTAAATTTATTCATTCGTCCCTTGCTGGCAGTTATTTTTTAGGAAAAAGTCAAATAGATCATTCAGTATTATATAAAAGCGATATAAGAGGGGATGAATTAAAGAGTAAAGGTACTACTTATAAACATAAGAATTATGAAATTCCTGTTTACAATGATGAAGAAATACAGATAACTGATAGTATTTTAATTAAAACCCTTGTACATAATTTTTCCCATAACCCTGAAAATCTGGAGATTTTTTATATAAAAAATACAGTTTCAACCCATTTTGCAAATATTCATGGATCACCAACTGAAGGATGTTTTTTAGGGCCTTTTAGTACTGTTGATTTAACTACCATTCATGATTGTGTTATTGGAGAATTTTCTTATATACAGGTAGAAGACCTTGCTCATAAAAGAGTAAATCCTGGTACTATAAAGGTGCGTTATAAAAATATTTTTGATTTTCATTACCAATTCTCAAAAGAAATTTTAAAAAAATATATTGATTTTGATTCAAAAAATTTGCCTGTAGGTCTTTTTATGGATTTTGTTGAAAACCGAAAAGTGGATTTTGAAAATATTTTTGAGGTTATTACTAGAGAACATTCTGTTTCAATACCGGACAATACTGCTTTAGACAGATATGCAGTGGTAAGAGGGCAAACAAGGATAGGTGAAAATGTCCTCGTAGCTCAAAGAGCTTATTTAGAAGATGCAAGCCTGGGAAAAGGAGCAAATGTTCAGGAAAATTGTTATATTATAAATTCTCAGCTTGAAGGATATGATATTACAGCTCATGGAGCAAAAATTATCAATTCAAGACTGGGAGAAAATATTTTTGTCGGGTTTAATTCTTTTGTTCGTGGTAAAGTTGATAAGCCTCTTATTATAGGAGATGGCTGTATTGTCATGCCTCATACAATTATAGATCTTGAAGAGCCATTGATAATCCCTTCCGGTTTTATTGTATGGGGGTATATTACAAATAAGGAAGATTTAAAATTAAACGGAATGCCGATAGAATCCTTTTCAAACATAAAAAATGAGTTTAAACTGGGGAGTTTGAAATTTACAGGAAATGGCGGCATTTTCATTGATAGCTTTAAAGAAAGGATTGAGCATATACTTCAAGCCAACGGAGCCTTTTTTAATACATCAAATAATGACGATTATGGAGGACATGCTCAAAAAAATCAGAATATTTCATTTAACACAATTCAGCCATACCCTGGTGGAGATTTAAAGGGAATTTATCCAACAATGGAAATCACCCCTTAAATTTAAAAATCCAAGGAATGTTTTTTTTGTTCCAACGTTAGGAACGTATATTTGCCCTGTTGTATTTTGGGAGAGGGTTATTGTTGACTTTCCTGTTTGTTTTTAATAAATGAGTTATGTTAGCTATCAACTGCACTTTTTGATTTAAATAAATTTTAGGGTAAAATGAGATGAAAAAATTTTCGTGGCCTGATCCGCCTGGACAAACTGCATTTCCCATAGCCAGAGCCGGATATCCTTTTATTTTCGCGGGTGCTTTTGTAACAGCGGTTTTTGCACTCCTTGGCCTTGTAATTCCGGCAGTTATCGGACTGTTTGTTACAAGCAGCATATGTTGTTTTTTTAGAGATCCGGACAGAGTGGTGTCGAACAAGACCGGAGCTGTTGTCTCACCTGCCGATGGTAAAATTATTAAAGCTGAACTTATTGAAGAAAATCGTTTTACAGAAGGAAAGTGTATAAAAATAAGTATCTTTATGTCAATTTTAAATGTTCATGTTAACCGGATTCCATATGCCGGCAAAATAATGGATGTTTGTTACTATCCGGGAAAATTTTTTCGCGCAAATCTGGAGAAGGCATCAAAAGAAAATGAGCATAATGCAATTTTTCTTGAGACTGAAAATGGGCATTCAATCTGTTTTGTTCAGATCGCAGGACTAATTGCAAGACGTATTATTTGCGGTTTGCAGCAGGGAGATACTGTCGGTCGCGGACAACGGTTCGGCATAATATGCTTTGGATCAAGGCTGGATGTTTACCTTCCTGTAGATTTTGATATTAGCGTGTCTATTGGAGATAAAGTTAAAGCAGGCAATTCTATTCTGGGGTTTTTATCATGAAACAAAAGAATTCTGAGAAACATATACCCAACAAGATACGACGAGGCATTTATATTCTGCCAAACATATTTACATCACTGAATATTTTTTGCGGGTTTTATGTCATAATATCTTCGATAAACGGCAAATTTGCGGCAGCCGGCGTTTCTATTCTTATAGCGGTTATTTTCGATTCATTAGACGGGAAAATTGCCAGGGCGACAAATACTACAAGCAAATTTGGAGTTGAGTACGACTCCCTGGCTGACCTCATTTCTTTTGGCCTGGCTCCCGGCCTTATGGTATACCTTTGGGCACTAAAACCGCTTGGCCGGATTGGCTGGCTGGCTGCTTTTCTCTTTCTTATATGCGGTGCTCTAAGGCTGGCACGATTCAACACACAAACAGGAAGTGTGGACAGCAACTATTTTGTTGGTCTTCCGATACCTGCCGGAGCAGGAATGAATGCGGTTATTGTTTTGTTTTGCCACAGGTTTGGAATGAATGATAATATAAATCCGATACTAATATTTATCATTATGAATACGCTTTCCTTTTTGATGGTCAGCACAATTAAATATAATAGTTTTAAAAAACCAGAGCTGTTCAGGAAAATGAAGTTTAATGTTCTGGTTGGAGCAGTCATGATATTTATTTTTATTGCGGCTGAACCCTCAATTGCGCTTTTTGTTATGGGGCTTACTTATGTTATTTCCGGTCCCCTTGGCGCGCTGAAACATTTTAAAAATACAAAACAAAATATAATAGATACGCACAAAACCAGATAAAAACCATATTTATTAACTTTAACGTTATCCATTGCGCTTTTTTAAGGGAACTGGAAGGAAATAATCTACGCATATTGTGCAGAATTTTTTTTCTAAGTTCCCTAATAGCCAATGGATATTTTTTATGCGGGTGTGAAATAATATGTCAAAACAATATTCAATTGCTGTTATTCCGGGCGATGGTACCGGACCGGAAGTTATCAACGAAGGGATCAAGGTACTGGAAGCTGTTGCAAAAAAATTTGAATTCCTGATTAATTTTACTCATTATGACCTGGGTGGAGAACGGTACAAGGCCACCGGAGAAATTTTTCCTGATACCGATGCTAAGGGTCTGGCTAAGGCAGATGCGATATATCTGGGAGCAATAGGCCATCCTGATGTAAAACCTGGTATTCTTGAAAAAGGCCTTCTTTTGAAATTACGGTTTGATTTTGATCAATATATTAACCTGAGGCCGGTTAAACTATATGAAGGTGTTGAAACACCTTTAAAAAACAAAACACCCGATGATATTGATTTTGTTGTGGTGCGTGAAAATACTGAAGGACTCTATTCCGGAGCAGGAGGCTGCTTAAAACGCGGCACACCTGATGAAGTTGCCATCCAGGACTCTATAAATACCCGTAAAGGTGTGGAACGATGCATCAGATTCGCATTTGAGTACTGCAGAAGCCGGAATAAGGCAAAAAAATTGACTCTTTGCGGCAAGACCAATGTCCTTACATATGCTTTTGATCTCTGGGAACGGACTTTTTATGAAGTAGCCAAAGAATATCCGGATATTCAAACCGATTATGCTCATGTTGACGCTATCTGTATGTGGATGGTAAAAAATCCGGAATGGTTTGATGTTATTGTTACAGATAACATGTTTGGAGATATTATAACCGATTTGGCAGCAATGATACAGGGGGGTATGGGTATTGCCGCAGGAGGCAATATCAATCCTGAAGGCGTATCCATGTTTGAACCAATCGGCGGATCTGCACCAAAGTATACAGGAAAACAGGTAATTAATCCTATCGCGGCAATTTGTGCAGCTCAGATTATGCTTGCAACCCTTGGCGAAGATAATGCCGCACAGGCAATAGAAAACGCAATAATCAAGGTACTGCGTGATGACCTGGACGATACCGCTGCAGGAAAAATGGGATACACCACAAGTGAGGTTGGAGATCTTGTTGTAAAATATATTGCTGGAGACAAGAACCATGACTGAAAAAAAATTCAACGTCGCAGTGGCAGGTGCGACTGGCGCTGTCGGTAATCAGATGATCACCTGCCTTGAGGAAAGAAATTTTCCTGTAAAATCTGTTAAATTCCTGGCTTCCCATAGATCCGCAGGTTTAAAATTGAAGTTCAGGGAAAAAGAAATAGCAGTTGAAGAATTAAAAGAGGATTCCTTTAAGGGAATTGATATAGCCATATTTTCCGCAGGAGGTGGGCCGAGTAAACAATTTGCGCCCTGCGCAGCAAAAGATGGCTGTATTGTAGTCGATAATTCAAGCGCATGGAGAATGGATCCCGAAGTTCCTTTGGTGATTCCGGAAGTAAATCCTGCTGCCATAAAAGACTATACCAATAAAGGTATCATCGCAAATCCGAATTGCTCGACAATTCAGATGCTGGTTGCTCTTTATCCGATCTATCAAAAATGCGGGATCAAGAGAATTGTTGTTTCCACATATCAGGCTGTATCGGGCACCGGTTTAAAAGCAATTGAAGAGTTGGCCAATCAAACCAAAGCAATACTCAATTTTCAGGATTATGAAACAAAAGTATATCCTCATCAAATCGCCTTTAACTGTCTTCCACATATTGATATTTTTTTGGAAAACGGTTATACTAAGGAAGAGATGAAAATGGTTCTGGAAACAAGAAAAATATTTGGGAATGAGGATATAGGAGTAACTGCCACGACTGTGCGAGTACCGGTTTTTTACAGTCATTCTGAAGCAATAAATATAGAAACAGAAGAGCATATTTCTGCTGACCAGGTAAAAGAACTGCTCTCACATGCGCCTGGAGTAAAAGTTCTGGATGACCCTGCAAAAAATCTTTATCCTCTTGCTGTTAACGCCGCAGGCACCGATTTCACATATGTCGGGCGTATACGAGAGGACGAATCAATACCTAATGGAATAAATTTATGGGTAGTGGCTGATAATATTAGAAAAGGAGCCGCCACCAATGCAGTTCAGATAGCAGAAATACTTGCCAAAAATTATTTATAAAGGAGTACACAGTTTGGAAAGAACGCCAATTACCATCAAAGGTTATGCATCTCTAAAAAAGGAACTGGAACGTCTCAAGAAAATTGAACGGCCTGAAAATATTAAAGCTATAGAGGAAGCACGCGCTCATGGAGACCTTTCTGAAAACGCAGAATTTGAAGCAGCAAAAGACAGGCAGGGTTTTATTGAAGGCAGGATAGGCGAACTGGAATATAAGTTGGCAAGCGCTGATATAATTGATCCTGACAAACTTCCAAAAGACAAGGCGATCTTTGGCTGTACAGTTATGCTTGAAAATATTGATACCGGCGAAGAAATTAAATATCAGCTTGTGGGGCCGGACGAATCTAATATTGAAAAAAAACGTATATCTGTCACTTCTCCTTTAGGTAAGGCAATGATCGGCAAAAAACCCGGAGAAGAAGTAACATTAACCGCTCCTGGCGGTAAAAGATCTTATGAACTTATAGAAATAGCTTAGGAACGTGGACGAAATAACTTCCACAAGTAGGCGCACAGATTTAGGTCAGGTTTGCTTGATCTGAAAGCAGAAAAGTTGAAGGAATAGCAAGCTATTTCAATATTTTTGTGCTTTCAGATTGGGCAAAGATGCCCTGAAGCTGTGATGCATAATTGGGGAAGTTATTTTGTCCTCGTTCCTTATGGAGGCACTTGTGGCACGTGTAACTATGGAAGACTGTCTGAAACAGGGCGTAAACAGATTTGAACTCGTTAATATGGTGGCAAAACGTGTAAGACAAATTCGTGATGGAGCGGAATACCTGATATATTCACCTAAAAATGAAGACATTGTTGTGTGCCTTAGAGAAATTGCAGCAGGCAAGATAAAACTCAAGAAAAAAAACGATCAACCCGATGAATCTGATTCATAGCCGTGCATACAAGATTATCAAAAGATATGTCGGAAAAGCCATACACCGTTATGATATGATAAATGATGGTGACAGAATTCTACTCGGCCTTTCCGGTGGTGTTGACAGTTTTATTCTTTTGTGGATATTGAATGAGCGAAAAAAACGTATACTAATAGATTATGAATTAATTGCGGTTTTTGTAGATCCTGGTTTTGATGATCAATTTGGTAAAAAAATTGAAACATATTGCAAAGCAAATGAATTTCATCTATTAATTGATCATACAGATTATGGCCTTAGAGCACACAGCACGGAAAACAGGGAAAACCCCTGTTTTTTATGTTCCAGGCTTCGCAGAAAACGTCTTTTTGAAATAGCGGCCAAATACGGATGCAAAAAAATAGCTCTGGGGCATCATAAAGATGATATAATCGAAACTCTTTTTATAAATATGTGTTATTCAGGTGCAATTGGTACAATGGTTCCTGCACAATCATTTTTTAAGAACGAGTTTCAAATCATAAGACCGCTTGCGTTTGTAGAACAGGAAACAATAAATCGTTTTGCAAAAGAAATTGGTTTTCCGGTTTTAACGAATCCATGCCCAAGTGCGAATAACTCCAAACGTAGTGAAATTAAAAAACTTTTGACACAGCTTTACAAAACCAACAAAAACATTAAAAGTAATATTTTTAACTCTATGAGCAACGTAAATACAGAATATTTATTAATATGATTGATATACAAAGTCAGTTTGATGACCGGAATATTCCTATCGATAAGGTAGGTATCAAAAATCTGCGTTATCCAATAACCGTTTTAGATAAAGGCAGCGGCATTCAGCATACTGTAGCTTTAATTAATATGTATGTTGATTTACCAAACGAGTACAAAGGTACACACATGAGCAGGTTTGTAGAATTGCTTCACCTGCTGAAGCCGGAGGTCTCTTTAAAAAAAATATCAAGTATTCTATTACAAATGAAAAGCCATTTAAATGCGGCTTCAGCGCACATCGAAGTCACATTCCCTTATTTTATAAAAAAAAACGCACCTGTCAGCAAGATACCAGGTTTTATGGATTATACCTGTAAATTTACAGGAACAAGCAGTGCGGAAGACGAAATTGATCTTATTTCAGAGGTTATTGTCCCAATTTCTTCAGTATGTCCATGTTCAAAGGAAATAAGCGATGCAGGAGCCCATAATCAGCGCGGCAGAGTAGAGTTGCGCACAAGATTTAAAAAATTTATATGGCTGGAAGATATGATAAAGCTTGTGGAACAAGCGGCTTCATGTGAAGTTTATTCAGTTTTAAAACGTGTTGATGAAAAAGCCGTCACCGAAAAAGGGTATGATAACCCCAAATTCGTGGAAGATATTGTCAGGGATATCGCCTTGGAATTAAAAGCAGACAATAATATCATCTGGTTTTCAGTCAGTGCTGAAAATTTTGAATCTATTCACAATCATAGTGCTTATGCCCAGATTATAAGCAGTTAAAATTTCACCATTTTTTGGGGAGAGTATAAATATGAAATACTTTATTGCTATAGTAATGTCTCTCTTTTTTTTGTCAGTAACAGTTCATGCCGAAACCAGGTATATCAGCAATATAATTAAAATAACCCTGAGGACCGGCCCCGGAATAACTCATAAAATTGTTCAAATGATTAAATCCGGGCAGCGTGTTGAAATTAAAGAGCAAGGTGATGAGTGGTCCAGAGTTGGCCTGCCAAATGGAAAGGAAGGATGGGTTTTAAACCGGTTTCTTGTTGAAAAAGAGCCCGACTTTATTGCTTTGGCAAAACTAAAAAAAAAATATAACACCATATCAGTCAAGATGCCGAAAATAATTACAGAAAATAAACAATTTAAAGAAGAAAATAAAAAGCTCAAACAGAATCTTGACAAGCATCAATCAGAATCAAGTAACCTTGCCAAAGAGTATGACAAACTAAAAGATGCTTCTGCAGGGTATCTAGACCTGAAGGTTAAATATGAAAAAACTGTCGTAAAGCTTGCAGAACAGTCAGACAAGGCGGACAGACTTGAAAAGGAATTGCTCCATAAATATATTACGGCAGGATTAACCGGCGCTGCCGTTTTGCTGCTGGGCTTCATAATAGGCTTCAGCACCAAACGTCAACGTAAAAGGACATCGCTCCTATAGGAATATAAACTCAATCTCCCCGTTCCTTAATGTGATGAACCTCCAGAAAAAAATTTTGCTTATATCTATGCCGGAAATAAAAACGATTAAGGAGGCAAATAAAAATAAGTTGTACGAATTATTTTTATTTGACAATTAAGGCCCAACATGGAATTTGAACCTGTTATCGGACTTGAAGTCCACGCGCAGTTAAAAACAAACACAAAAATATTTTGCAGTTGCTCAACAGAATTTGGCTCACCTTCCAATACTCATGTCTGTCCGGTTTGTCTTGGGATGCCGGGGACACTGCCTGTTTTGAATAAAAAAGTTGTAGAATACGCACTGTTAATGGCCATGGCAACCAATTGCAGTATCAATCAGGTGAATAGATTTGCGCGCAAAAATTATTATTACCCCGACCTTCCCAAGGGTTACCAGATTTCTCAATATGAGCTTCCTATTGCAGAGCACGGATATTTAGATATAGAAGTCAATGGTGATAATAAAAGAATAGGCATCACCAGAATACATATGGAAGAGGACGCCGGAAAACTCACCCATGACCCACACAGACCATTGAGTATGATCGATTTTAACAGAACAGGTGTTCCATTAATTGAGATAGTAAGCGAGCCAGATATAAGATCTCCTGAAGAAGCCGGAGCTTACCTGAGACAAATGCATGCCATTCTCCGTTATCTTGATATTTGTGACGGAAATATGGAGGAAGGAAGTTTTAGATGTGACGCTAACATTTCAATCAGAGCAAAGGGTGAAAAAAAATTAGGAACCCGTGCAGAGTTAAAGAATCTGAACTCATTTAAAAATGTGGAAAAATCTATCGAATATGAAATATACAGACAAAAAGATATACTGCTTGATAATGGCATAATTATTCAGGAAACAAGGCTCTGGAATGCTGATACCAACAGCACCATATCCATGCGCAGCAAAGAGGAAGCTAATGATTACCGGTATTTTCCAGATCCCGATCTGCTTCCTGTTCATATTGATAAAAAATGGATTGATACTTTGAAAAAAGATCTTCCGGAACTGCCGCAGGAAAAAAAAGAACGCTTTATAATTAAATACGGACTCACATCCACAGATGCCGAACTTTTAACATCATCCCGGGATATGGCTGATTACTTTGATGAATGCGTTAAACTATTTAACCAGCCGAAACAGATTGGCAACTGGATAATGGGATCATTGCTTGGGCTGTTGAATTTGGAAGGGAAAACTATTTCAGAATCCCCTGTTTCCGCTCAGCATTTAACTGATATGCTTAAATTAATAGATAAAGACTTAATAAGCGGTAAAATAGCAAAAACAGTTTTTGATGAGATGGCCAAAACAGGAAAACCTCCCAAACAAATAGTTGAAGAAAAGGGACTCGTTCAGCTTACGGACAGATTTGAGATAGAAAACATAATCGTTAAAATAATATCGGACAACCCAAAGGAAGCCGAAGCTTATAAAAATGGCAAAACAAAACTTTTCGGTTTTTTTGTAGGTCAGGTCATGAAAGCGACCAGAGGAAAAGCAAATCCCAAAATAGTTAATGAAATACTAAAGAGCCAATTTCAAAACGCCTCCTTTTGCCCGATCTCTGCGGCAGTCAAAAATTTTAATCCTCGAAATACTTAATGTATTCCTGTGTTTAAAATTTTTGTCTTCCTTGACCTCGAACAAAATTGAACATCTTGAAACTGGCTCTAAAGGGAAAATTAAAATAATTCCTTAATTCAGCATTAATAATTCAAAATTAATCATTTTTATATAGAAACATGGAGGTAAAGCATGGAATATAACACAATAATTTTTGAAAAAGAAAATGAGATCGCCACCATAAAATTAAACAAGCCCCAAAGCATGAATTCCATCAATTCTGAACTGATGAGCGAACTTAATAAAGTTCTCGACCTGATATCGGCAGATAATGAAATAGCCGTTGTAATCATTACCGGAAACGAAAAAGTATTTGCAGCAGGCGCTGATATCAAGGAGATAAGCCAAATAGATACTCCCGTTAAAGCGCATGCATTTGTCGAAACTATTCAATTACTCTTTAACAAGCTGGAACGTATTCCACAGCCGGTTATAGCTGCAGTGAGCGGGCTGGCTCTTGGCGGAGGCTGTGAAATGTGTATGGCATGCGATATAAGAATCGCCGCTGACAATGCCTTGTTTGGCCAGCCTGAAATTAAAATCGGTGTTATTCCAGGAGCAGGCGGAACCCAGAGACTGCCGCGACTGGTCGGTGTTG
>JAGGWL010000134.1 GCA_021157555.1 Deltaproteobacteria bacterium
GGGCGGATATTTTTTTTGGGACGGTTTGCGATTAAACGATCATACAGACCAGTTATTTTGTAATATTTTTCAGCGAGTTGAATCACCATCAGGCTTCGGTAACCGCAAGGATCCAGATTTGGAGCGGAATGCCCCCAGATTACTTTTTTTCGTCCCAGAATTTTATACCAGTTATCTGCATTAATCTCTTTTGCAAAACGGCTTTGGTCTGTATAGCACAGCACCATCTGGTTGGAAGCGAAGCGTATATTCCAATCGGCATATTGTGGAATCAGGGCTTTATCTATAATTTTAAAATCGGCTGAAGCCATGATATCCGCAGGTTTATGCAATTCGGAAATCATGCGCGCCATTTTGGTGCTGCCTCCTCCTTCGCGAAGGATATTGACTTTAGGGTATTTCTGTTCAAAATTTTTTTCTATCTTTGCAAAAGGGACTGTAAGACTGCCTGCATGGAAAATAATCAGATTTCCATTAGGTTCCGCCATTGCATGGTCAGGCATTGTTATTAAAATAGTCAGTAATAGAACCGGCAGAAAATTTATCAGTTTTTTATGCATTTCTATTTTCTCCTTTTTTTTTATGCAGACGCATAATTTTTATGACTCAATTGACCGCAGGCAGCTGAAATATCCTCTCCTTTACTGCGCCGGATCATGGTGATGTAGCGATTATCAAGCAATATTTTATAAAATTTTTCTATTCTTTTTTCATTTGGACGGGCAAAATCAGACGCTTCATGTTCGTTAAAAGGAATAAGATTGATTTTTGCTTTAACAGGGCGGAGAAGATTTGCAAGGCGCACGGCATCTTCTTCCGAATCGTTTACATCTTTTATAAGAATATATTCAAAGGTTATTTTGTCTCTTGGAGCAAGCTTATAGGTTCGGCAGGCTTCAAGTAATACTTCAAGTGGATATTTCTTGTTAATCGGCATGAGCATGCTGCGGGTATGATTTTCTGTGGCGTTTAATGAGACTGCGAGACTCGCTTTGGTGTCATAGCCCAGCTTTGCTAATTGCGGTACCAGACCGGCGGTTGAGATTGTGATTCTGCGGTTTGAAAAATTCAGGCCGTAATCTGTGTTGGTGAATATATTTATCGCATTGATAATATTTTGATAATTAGCCAGTGGTTCTCCCATGCCCATGAAAACAATATTAGTCAGCTTTTTGGATTTTTTAATAGTATTTCCAATATCACGTACCTGGGCGATAATTTCTCCTGGAGAAAGATTGCGTACAAAGCCTCCTTGTGCGGTAAGGCAAAATTTGCAGCCCTGAGCACAGCCGACCTGGCTTGAAATGCATATTGTAAAATGATTTTTTTCCGGAATAAGAACAGTCTCTATTAAATTTCCATCATACAATTTGAATAAAAATTTTTTGGATCCGTCTTTAGATTTTTCCATTTTCACTTGTTCAAGACGGCCTATTACAAAATTATCCTCCAGCATCTGCCTGATATCGTTACGTAAATCAGTCATGATTTTAAAAGTGTCAGCCTGGCGGATATAAATCCATTTATAAATTTGTATAGCCCGGTATGACTCAAGACCGCAGCTTTTAAGCCATAGTACTAATTGATCAAATGTAAGATCCTTAATGTCCGGTTTGTTAGCGGTTTGTTCTATATTTGAATGCATATCAAGATGTATATTCAGGTTTGAAAGACTTGTAAAGTGAAGCATCCATAACCGATTCGTATCCTGTTATGGTTGCAATTATTTCTTCTTTGGAATCTAAAAATATAAAATTTCCGGTCATTTTGTGTATGGTAACATCTTTTACCTGGAGGATAACTGTGACACCGTTTGAAGGGAAATTTTTTCGATATTGACGATAGGATGCTGCATAGCTCGGCAGTGAGACAACGCCTTTTTCCTCATAACACCAAAGAGTTGCCATTTGAAAGGCTGAATCAAGCACCAGGGGATCCGCAATCCATCTGCTTCTGAGCGGATCTGTTATCCAGTCCACAGGAGATGGAGCAGATGCGACTTCTGCTACAATGCCGGACGAAGAGAGGCTGACTATTTTTTTCAGGCCGCGAAGTTTATCGCCATGAAACAGTACCTGTTTGTATACATCATCTATGGTTTTGGTATAGGGCTTATTATCATTCTGTTCAGTTTTAATATAATCCGGTGGTTGTACATACCCTGATGTCAGAATAGCCCTGGCTCTGGAGTGAACAAGATCCTTGCCGTTCTCCTTGATACCGTTCTTAAGCTCAACATTCAGTTCAAACATTGTGCCGTTTTTTTTCACGCTGCCTGCCATCAAACGGATCATTTTTGTATCATTTTCAAGCTTTATGCCATTTAAAAGCCGCATGTCGTCAAGGCCATGCAGGAAAAGACCGGGATTTGAGTGTAAGGCACCATGTCCAAACCATTCCGCCATCAGGGCAAAAGGGACGACCGCCTTGCCGGCAAGCATATGGGATTGCAAAATCGGAAATTTTTGAATATCAACCTCTTGTTTAAATGAAAGAGAAAGTTCCTCGGCAGTATCAGGTAAATTATCAGCTTGTGAGGTAATATTTGCTCCTATTACAACTTCAACCGGGCTGCCAGGCTTCAAAGAGAGTTCCCGTATCATGAATTCTGCGCCTTTATTAACGGGTATCAGCGCTATTCCTCTATTGCTAAATTCCTTTTTTAATGATTCGGTTACCATTCCGCCGTCCCATGGCCCCCAGTTAATAGAAACGATTCGACAACCCGGACGCGCAATGGATTCCTGTTGAGCAAGCTTGTTCAAGACCTCATTGGCAACAGCATAATCTGCCTGGCCGATATTACCTAAGCGGGCTGTGATAGATGAAAAAATTACAATAAATTTCAGATCATTATCTCCTGCAACTTCCAGCAACGCTTTAAATCCTTTTACCTTTGTATCGAAAACTTTTTCAAACTGCTCAGGTGTTTTATCTATAATTAATCGATCTTCAAGCACCCCCGCACCGTGAATGATTCCGGTAACAGGGCCGTAAAGAGATCTGACTTTATCATAAACCGCCTTAACAGCCTCTGTGATGCGAATATCCACAGAATAATATGATACGCGCGCCCCTCTTTTTTTTAATTGCTCCAGGTTATCGGAAATTTCCCGATTTGAAACATATTGTCTGTATTTTTTTTCAAGCTGTGAAGGCGTCAGGAA
>JAGGWL010000262.1 GCA_021157555.1 Deltaproteobacteria bacterium
CGGCTTCCATGGCTCACGCAAGCCAGGCTGCAGGTGAAGTTTTAAAACATTTGGGGGTGAGCGGATGAATGATATTATAAATAATGATATGAAAAAAATAACAGTCAATACCGAGGTGCTTATTGTCGGCGGCAGCGTTGCAGGCTTAAAAGCTGCTTCGGGAATTGCCGACTGTGGATATAAGGTATGTCTGATTGAGAGTAATTCCAAAGTTGACATTCAAAAAGAACCAGAGCTGCTGACCGGATTAAGCGGGCAGGAGCTTACAAGTCTTCAAGACCTTGAAAAAAAGGTATTATTAAACAGCCAGATTGAAATTCTGACCAGCACCAATTTGGTTGGGGTTAACGGTGTTCCAGGTGATTTTAGTCTTAAACTGGAAAATAAAGATGGAATTATTGAAAAAAAAGCAGGCGCTATTGTAATTGCGACCGGTTTTGCCATCAAGCCATTGAATGATAAATATCAGCTTTCTTTATCAGATAATATTATAACCCAGTCTCAGCTTGAAGAGATACTATCAGGTGGAAATCAATCAGCCAGGGAAAAGCTGGCAGGTAAAACAGTTGCGTTTCTTCTTGGTTTCGGAAATTATGGGTATCCGTTTGTAATGGAGAGACTTGTTCGCAGCATTCTTGCAATTGAACAGATTGAAGGCTGCACTTCCTACGTTTATGCAGGTGATTTAAAAGTTGCTTCAGACTCTCTGGAAAGAATCTATAAAGAAACCAGGGATAATGGAGCCACATACTTTAAACTACCGGAAATGCCGGAAATCAGCCAGGATGGGAAAAAAGTCACTTTTTTTGATCCGGTCTTAAGGCAGAATCTTGAACTTTCTCCAGATTTGCTGGTTATTGAGGAAGAAATCTGCGCGGGTCAAAGTAATGATGAACTGGCCGGACTTTTGCGTATAGATCTGGAAGCAACCGGGTTTATGCAAAAAGATAATGTTCACCGTTTTCCTGTTTCTTCCAACAGGGAAGGTATCTTTGTTATCGGCGAAAGCCGTGAAGTACAAAATCTGCCTTTGGAAATCACAGATGCAGCCAATGCTGTTCTTGGAGTAAAAAATCTTCTGGGTGACGGCACAAGGATGGCACCAAAAGAAACAGGTGTTGTAGACACAGGGAAATGTGTATTTTGCATTACCTGTTATCGTTGCTGCCCGCATGGCGCCATTTATTGGAACGAAGATAACAAGGCTGTCATATCTCCCCTTGCCTGTCAGGCCTGCGGTATCTGTGCCAGTGAATGCCCGATGGATGCAATCCAGATCGGCGGTTTTGAAGATACTGACATTAAAGAGGAAATTAAACAATCAATTGAACCTGAAGCAAAAGTTCCTCAAATTGTAGCTTTCTGTTGTAGAAACTCTGCCTTTGAGGCCGGATTGATGGCAAAAACATTTGACATGCCGATTCCCGATGGCCTAAAAATGATAAAGGTGCCATGTGCCGGAAAGATTGATCTGGATTATATATTGACCGCTTTTGTGGAAGGCGCGGACGGCGTCCTGGTTTTGACTTGTCATAATGGAAACTGCAAATCAGAACATGGAAATATCTTTGCAGAATGGCGTGTCGACGATGCTCATCGCATGCTGGAAGAATCAGGTTTTGGAAAAGAACGGCTGCAGTTTGCTACTATGGCTTCCAACACAGGTAGTCGTTTTTCGGCTATTGTTTGCGATATGGAAAAAACTATAAACAATTTAGCTTAGAAGTTGCGTTAAAAAATATTTAGGGGGTTTATACAAATGACTGAGGAAGCTGTAAAGCTTGGAAAGAAGGAAAAAAGTTATTTTATAGACAAGGTTAAGGAAATCCTCCCTGATGGCGGAAATCTCAACCTTTGTCTTACATGCGGAGCCTGCTCTTCAGGATGCCCCGCAACAGGCCTGGATGATATGGATCCTAGAAAATTTCTCCGTATGGCCGCGCTGGGAATGGATGAAGAGATTATTAAATCAAATTGGCCGTGGATGTGTACTTTATGCCAAAGATGTATTTATGTTTGTCCCATGAAAATTAATATTCCACAATTAGTCCATTATGCAAGGCAGCTCAGGCCTAGAGAAGAACGTCCAAAAGGAATTCTCGGCTCTTGTGATATGGCCTTAAGAAATGACTCTTGCAGCGCCATGGGAGCAACTCCTGAAGATTTTACATTTGTGGTTGAAGATGTTCTTGAGGAATATAAAGAGGCACAGCCTGAATTTGCCGATATGGAAGCGCCGGTTGATAAACAGGGAGCAGAATTCTTTTTAAACCAGAATTCCAGAGAGCCTGTAACCGAACCTGACGAGATGGTTCCGCTTTGGAAAATTTTGCACCTTGTTGGAGCAAACTGGACATACGGCAGCAAGGGGTGGGGCGGAGAAAATTACTGTATGTTTCTTGCTGACGATGATGCGTGGAAACATATTATTAAAACAAGTGTCAATCATGCAGAGGACCTTGGCTGCAAAGTTTATCTTAATACTGAATGAGGTCATGCTACATTTGCAGTCCGGGACGGACTGAGAAAATTCAATGTTAAACACGATCTTGAAATTGCAACCATTTATCAATATTATGCCAAATGGATACGTGAGGGTAAACTTAAAGTAAATTCAGATTGGAATAAGGATTTAAAAATTAAATTTACTGTACAAGATCCTTGCCAGATTATTCGTAAGAGTTATGGAGATCCTGTAGCTGAAGATTTGCGTTTTGTTGTAAAATCAATAGTAGGTGAAGAAAACTTTATAGATATGACTCCGAACAGATCAAATAATTTTTGCTGTGGAGGAGGAGGAGGTTTTCTCCAGTCAGGTTTTAATGAGCAGCGGCTTGCCTTTGGTAAGATTAAAGATGAGCAGATTAAAGCAACAGGAGCCGATTACTGTATAGCAGGTTGTCATAATTGTCATGATCAGATTCACAAACTTAGCGCGCATTATGGAAGCAACTACCCTGTTGTTCATCTATGGACGCTCTTGTGCCTTTCACTTGGGATTCTTGGCCCTAACGAACGGGAATATCTGGGTGATGATTTAAAAGAAGTTGCTGTATTTCATCCTGAAACTGCGTTATAATTCAGTCAAACAAAGAATTCGGCCGGTTACATCCAGCCGAATTCTTTAATTTATAAATTAACTCCTCTGTACTTTTTTTCCATTATACCCTCTATTCTCATTTCTGATATTCTTCATTTTTTACACTTTTAACGGTTTTTGCCTTTTTCTTAATAACCAGCATGCCCTGTAGAACACAACAAAATATAAAATTGTGTAGGGGCGAACCTTGTGTTCGCCCTTCGCATATAAATTCATCATTTTCTTATAAAAATAACAAATCAATACTGCTGGTTATAAAAAAAGGAAATTATCAGGTATTTTTTTTAAAAAAAATTGATTTTTGATATAAGTCAAGGTAAACAAATGCTCTATACAGTAATTTAGAATCAAAAAGGGAAAAAATGACAAAAAAAATATTTACAAACAATCATTAATTTAAGGAGGCAATTATGTTTTGTTTTCAATGTCAGGAAACAGCTAAAAATCAAGGCTGTACAGTAAAGGGTGTTTGCGGAAAATCGGAAGAGACAGCAAACCTGCAGGATCTTTTAATTTATGCGTTAAGAGGTATAGCAGTTTATAGTGAAAAGGCAAAAGAGTTCGGTATCCATGATAAGGAAACCGGATTATTTGTTGCCCAGGGCCTTTTTACAACAATCACCAACGCAAACTGGGATAATGACCGATTTATAGCCATAATCAAAGAGGCTTTAAAACGAAGGGAAGCACTTAAAGAAAAATTCCTGAGTGCATATAAAGAAAAAAATGGAAAAGATTTTGATGAAAAAATACATCATTCAGCAACATGGTTTTCAGATAATGCCGACGAATTTAATGAAAAAGCAAAATCTGTAGGAGTTCTTTCAACAAAAGATGAAGATGTTCGCTCTTTAAGGGAGCTTTTGATCATCGGTTTAAAAGGAGTTGCTGCATATGCCGATCATGCGGCTCTTTTGGGATGTGAAAAAGAAGATATCTACGATTTTCTCATGGAAGCCCTTGCTTCAACCACAAAAGATTTATCTGTTGATGATATGGTCGCACTTGTCATGAAAGCCGGAGAGATTTCAGTAAATACAATGGCCCTGCTGGATGAAGCGAATACATCTGCTTACGGAAATCCGGAAATTACTGAAGTCAACATAGGTGTTGGAAAAAATCCCGGGATTTTAATCAGCGGGCACGATCTTAAGGATATGGAAGAACTTTTAGAACAAACAAAAGGAACCGGAATAGATGTATATACCCACGGTGAAATGCTTCCTGCCCATTATTATCCGGCATTTAAAAAGTATGATAATTTCATCGGCAACTACGGTAATGCATGGTTTCACCAGAATAAAGAATTTGAGTCCTTTAATGGGCCTATTCTGATGACCACAAATTGTATTATTCCCATGAAAAAAAATAATACATATCAAAACAGAATTTTTACTACCGGAATGACAGGATATCCTGATATAAAACATATTCAGGACAGACAAAAAGGCGGATCAAAGGATCTTTCCGAAATTATTGAGCTGGCAAAAAAATGTAATTCTCCTACTGAAATTGAAACAGGCAAGATTGTCGGAGGATTTGCTCACAACCAGGTCATAGCTCTTGCAGATAAGGTAGTCGCTGCTGTAAAATCTGGAGCAATTAAACGTTTTGTAGTTATGGCCGGATGTGATGGACGACAAAAATCGAGAAGCTACTATACTGAATTGGCTGAAAAACTGCCCAGTGATACTGTGATCCTCACAGCCGGATGTGCAAAATATCGCTACAACAAACTTGATCTTGGTGATATCGGCGGAATTCCACGAATACTTGATGCGGGCCAGTGTAATGACAGTTATTCTCTTGCGGTAATCGCTCTTAAGCTAAAAGAAGTGTTTGGGCTGGACGATATTAACGATCTGCCTATTTCATACGATATTGCCTGGTATGAACAAAAAGCAGTAGCAGTTCTTTTGGCTCTTCTTTTTCTCGGAGTTAAAGGTATTCGTCTTGGGCCGACTATCCCCGCATTTTTTTCACCAAATGTTCTCAACGTTCTGGTAGAAAAATTCGACATTAAACCAATAGACTCAGTAGAAACAGATATTGAGGCAATGATGGCAGGAAAGTAAAAAAATTGTTTTTGTTGTTATGTAAGATAGTAGGGGCGGTTCACGAACCGCCTCTACCCCATTACTATCTGATAAAGACCGGTAAACCATCGGCCTTTATCTTCGCCGGCAATTTTTTGCTTGTTTGATTCCACTTCCTCGCTCCATCTTATTGAGGCAAGAAAAATAATCTTTTTTGTTCTCATTCCTTTTTCCAAAAGCTTTCTATATTTTGCTGCGCCTTTGGCTGCAAGTCTCGCTATCGGAAAATTTCTGCAGTAAATTGTATACTTATCATCATATTTTTTCATAAACAGGTCTCTGGAATTACCCGGTTCAAGTCCGGCCAAAATTATTTGGGATTTTTTTTTGATTCTTTTCCATACAGGAAAAGATATTATAATATCAGCAAGTTCAAGTTCCCAGATTAAAGTGTTGAATGAGCTTGTCTCTTCTTCCGTTATTACCGGTTTTACTGTTTTTCGGATTACCTGGCCGTAATCTGTAATCTCATTAATAAAAGGGTTATCAGTTTCATCATTGTGCAAGCAGAAAAGCTGATACATAGCGCGGGTCATGGCAACATAGTAAAGACGTCTTTCATCCTCCAGCCTTTGTCCTGAAATTGGCTGCCCTGCAATAATAACTACGGGAAATTCGAGCCCTTTGGCCATATGCATGGTGGCCAGCAAAATTTTCTTCTCATCTGTCTGAATCAACTGGCGCGGATCACGGGCTGCATCATAAATATAATCAATAAAATTTCCAACAGGCAGCCGTGCGCCTGCTATTTCAGCCAGATAATTATCCATAATAGATCTAAAAGTCTCAAGCCAGATATTATTTGCTGAAAAACCGCTATCCTGAATCAGCCCGGATATAAGACTGTTTAATGTTTCAGGCTTCAGAATCTGCTGACGGCAGGAACCCAGAAGATTTAGAAGTAAAAGGAACTCCCTGGTATAAACAAGCGGCAGCCTTCTCGGGCGGATACTTTTTACAGGGATGGACATCTTGCGGGCCATGATCTGAATTGTGTCGAGTTCTTTGTTGGTGCGGCAAAGAATACATATTTGAGAAGGTGCTATGGATTGATCGCTTTTCAGGAGATTTTCTGCCAGCTCCAGAGCAGCCCGGAAGGTTGAGACAGGATCAGGGCTTTTTATGAGCGTAACTTTTTCATCTGCGGCAGTATTTTTCGCTATGCCAGCCGGTTTGATGGGAGTTGTTTTCATCCGGTCTTTATTATTTGAAATAAAAGCATTGGAGGCTTTAATAATAGCCCCTGAAGATCGGTAATTTTCCGTCATATAGACGATTTCGGCATCATAATCCTTTTGAAAGTTGTGAATAAATTTTACATTTGATCCCTGCCAGGAATAGATGTTCTGATCATCATCGCCGACCGCCATAATGCTTGGCCTGCGACCGGTATCTTTTTCATTCCGGCCTGCCAAAATTGATAAAAAACGATACTCAAGTTCATTGATATCCTGGTACTCATCCACAAGAATATAACGCAGCCCTAAAAGAACAGTATCCCTCCATCCCATTGCTCCGTGATCCAGATCGGATTCTTCAGAGAGAATCTCCACCGCATCTTTAAGGAAACCGCTGAAAAAGGCTGAATCCTTTTTATCCGGATTTCGCTCTCTTTGTAAACTGCCAGTTATTGAAAGCGCCAGACTGTGGTATGTTCGGATGCGTACAGCTCCGGCTTCACAGCCGATCAGTTCTTTTAGTCGGAGCTTAAGCTGGGTCACAGCGCTTCGGTTAAAAGCCAGGGCCATGATATGTCGCGGCAGAATTCTTTTAACACGGATAAGATATGCTATTCTGTGAACGATAATACGGGTTTTGCCGGAACCTGGCCCGGCCACAATTAGCAAATTTTTGTACCGGGGCGCTGTAACCGCTTTTTCCTGAACAGGGTTATCAAGTTCTGTAACTATTTTGTTAAATGATGTCCGGGTGGTCGGCATTTCCATAATTTTTAATTCTTTGTTAAAATAAATTTTTAAAAAAGCATCTTTTTCGCTTGAAAAATAACTTGTAACAAACGTCAACGCCTTTTTAACAGTCTCCATGGCATATTCTGCGTATCTGCCTATTATATGGACATGGATGACTTTTTGCTTATGAAATTCTTCCAAAGGCCGAAATTCATTTTTGGTAAATCTTTCATTTTTGTGAGCAGTTACCTGTATCGTCATGGCCGGCCTGAAGACACTCAAACCGCTTTGTAAACAGATGGAGCGCATTGTATGTAGTGCCAGCAGAGCCTGCTTTACTTTCTCATCGGTCTTTTTCAGGTGCCTGGTGGAGATATCATCTTTTAATACCTGGCTAAGTTCACCGCTTCTAAAGGAAACCAGCAAATCTCTGCCACGAAGTTCAACGGAAAGTTTGGCCAGAAGATGCTGCAAAATAACCATGCTGACCGATGTTCTTGTATGAACCGCCTTTTTTATATCAGGCCAGTCTGCTTTAAAAAATATTTTGTAGGTATCATCCCCTGCTCTTGTACGGCGCAAAAGATTATCCTGACTCATAAGTTCCAGCAGCAGCAGAATCCTGTCAGGCCTGGCATTCATATCCTTTTCTTCATTCATAATCCTGCAGATCATGCCGGGTCTGATAATCGAAAAACTGTTTGCATCCATATCAGGATGCTCTTCTTCCATAATGGATAATAATGATTGCTCAATGCTCATATATTTCTGAAAACGTTTCAGGGAATCATCTGCAACGCCTTTATGAACATAGGCTGTCATGTTGATATCATGATTTATAATTCCTGCATCACGCATGGAATGCATGATAGAAATCAGTTTTTCAGGCTCAATACCGGTTACCAGAGACAGATTATCGGTATTTAACAGCTCTTTTTGATCACTTTGAAAGAGAACCTCTATCAGTCTGAGCCAGTTTTCAGATTCTTTTGAGGATAAACGGAGTCCGGATATTTTTTCCC
>JAGGWL010000208.1 GCA_021157555.1 Deltaproteobacteria bacterium
CTTTATAGCAATATTAATAATCGTATCTTAAACCGATATAAAAGCTTCTGCCGGGCATGGGATACCCCTGGACATAAGCGTAGTCCTTGTCAAAGAGATTTTTGACTTCTCCCCGCAAGGTCATGCTACCGAATTCGTTAAAATCGTATAATTTTTTTGTAACAACAAAATCTACAATAGTAAAACCGCCAAGTCTTATTCTGTCATAAGTTCCGAACTGATAATCGGTAATTTTCTGGTTTCCGGTGTACGCAAAATTCAATTTTGCAGCCAAACCATTCAGATCGGCAAAAGATATTCCATAAGAAGCCGTCCAGTCCGACACATACATCAAATCTCTGTGGGTCTGTTCATCTTTAAATTCATTCATATAAGTAAGGTTAAGATACGGCTCTATTTTGAAACTCAGATCGCATAAAGCGCCTATGTCAGCAGAAAATTCACCTTCAAAGCCTGACATGGCTGCGCTGCCGATGTTTTCCCAGGTGCGATCGCCTGTCGGTGTGGTGGCAGATTCGATTTTATCGTCAAACTCGGTATAAAAATATGTCAACGATGCATTTGTACCGGGATATGAAAAATCGATCCCTCCCTCGTAGGTCTGGCTTTCTTCAGGGTCGAGATCAGGATTACCGACATAATGGCTGCCCCAGCTCCAATAATCCGATGACATTGCACTTGCATCAGGCATTTTAAAACCTTCTGCATAATTTGCCCTGATTTTAAAATAATCATTTATAAGATATGCAATGCCTATAGATGGGCAAACATTGTTGTCGTCCTCATCTCGCCCGGATGGTTTTTTCATTTCGAGGTCATACTCATCATATCTAAGGCCACCGCTTAGAATCAGCTTTTTGTCAAATAACCTGGCCTTTGCCAGGACAAAGCCGGCTGTATTTTCATACTCAGTTTTTTGGGGTGTCCAAGTGGTTGTAATATCATAACCAACCCAATCAACACCGGCAGTAAAGGTTAAATAATCAAGATTGAGGGTTACCTGTCCCTGTGCGCCTTCCTGATCTGTGTTTCTTTCACTCGGAATTCCGTCATCCCAAAAATCAGGGTTGCTCCCTGTCGGCTCCGACCATTTGCAATCATCCTGGCTGTTAAAATACCTGCCCATCCATGAAAAAAGCCCGCTTGCGGTTTGGCCTTCATAGATAATATCATAAGATTTGTTGCTTTTATCATTATAATCATCAAGATCATTTAGTGTAAAATATCCTGGAGATGCGGCATGATCTGAATCAAAATCGGTATATATTACACCGATGCGGTTGCCGGGCAAGAATTCATATCCGAAATTTAAACTCAAGTTTGTTTTTTCATCAAAACCTGTATTATGGTACTTATCTCCATCCTTATCACCGCTATCTGAAACGTCATAATTGTCCATAGTGGTTCTGGTGGCAGCGGCTGAAAAATCGAATCCTTTCACCGCCCCGGAAACGCCAGCGCTTGCCTCTTCGTATCCGAAACTGCCCAGCATCCCTTCAACAAATGCTGATGGCTTTTCCTCACCTCTTTTTGTGATTACATTCACGATTCCACCCATAGCAGCAGAACCGTATTGCACACTGGCAGGGCCGCGTATTATTTCTATTTTTTTGATATTCTTAGTCATAATTTCTGCGGCATTACCGGTTGCAACACGCCGGCCGTCGAGCAGGATCAGCACATGCCCCATCAAATCATTACCATGCGTTTCAGTTCTAAAACCGCGCAGTCCTATTGAGGTCAGATCTCCGGGATATTTTCTGATATAGATTCCTCCATTTTCTGCCAATAGATCTCCCAGATCGCGAGCTGTTGACATTTTAATATCATTTTCGTCGATAATAGTTATATTTGTGGTTAAATCTTTTTTCTGCTCCGGAACCCGGCTGGCTGTAACCACCATTTCATCTAATGTTGATACCGGCATTTCATCTTTTGCCTGGGTTAAACCGGGGAGCACCATAAGCATACACATTAAAACCGTAAAACATTTTTTCTTCATCTTTTTTTCTCCTTTTTTAAAAAAAATATCTTTCCGGCCAGGCAAAAAAAAATCCCCAGACCGTTTGAGTAACGATCTGGGGATTTCCCTTTTTATCCTGATAGATCTTGTTTGACTCGCCTTTTTTTCCACGAAGGCATGCACTTTCTTCTTCAGGCAGGTCTTCTGACTTTCGGATCAACCTACTGACCGCGCCTTCCCATCAAATTGAGATTAGAATCTCAATTTATACGACAGTGGCATAACACAGCGGTGTTCGTCCCCGATCACAGCGACGGGCTCGTCTCCGAATTTAACGGAGTTCCCTGCTAGGCTATTTATTAAGCACCTGAATATTAAAAATAAATAGCATTTTTATATAAAATAAGTCAATATGTAATTATAGGCAGCTCGTAGCAAATGAATTTGTATAGTGATTTATGATCCTGGAACCCGCTACTTCAAGCATTAATTAATTTATAAAAGTCTTTTTTAATCTTTAAAGGAAAAGGGGCAGGAACGGGTTTTCCCTGTGAATCACGAGTCACCCAAATAGCGGCTTGCTCTCCAAAGGCAATTTTTGTACGCTTTCCATCAGCCTCAAGTCTGAAATACTCAAAGTAAAAAACAGCGCTGAATGTTTTAAGCTTTTTTAGTGCCATGCTAACAATTATTTTATCAAAGGGCATGGCTTCCCTGAGATGATCAACCCGGCTTTCCAGACAAAGCAATTCACTTTTGACTTCTGTACCACGGAAATATTCCGGGATTAAATTATAAAAATACTGATCCCTGGTTTGTCCCTGCCAGGAAAAATAGTTGGCAAAATAGACGTTGCCGACAAGGTTTGAATTATCAAGAGATGTTTGTATAACCTGCTCATGAAGTACAGGCTGAATAACCGGAGCCTCTGGGGCTGAATATTCCTCTTTATCATCTTTATTTTGTCCAAGATCCCGCAAAGGTTCAACAAGGGGTTCAAAAGAACTTGAAGCGTTATTTTGCGGCAATAACAGAACATGCGGGCTATCCATAAATTTTTGGTAGTATTCAGGATATGGTTCAGGTTTTACTACCCCATACTCTATTACCTTGACCCAGGTCGTATTCTGAATACACTTGGCCAAACGCTCATAACCTCCACCCTGCAAAATTTTTCTGACATCATATGTCAGTTCCATAGTTGAGTTTGCGGGACCACGATTATCAGATGCCCATAATTTAATTTCTATCCGGTCTTTTGCAGTCGCTTCCCCCAGAATTTGTAAATGTGTGTTATTTGTTACCTGACCATATTTTCCTTTGGCGAATTGTTCACCAACTGTACCTAAAACCGGCCACACAGAAGCTTCTCTAACCTCTCCCAGCCAGCAAGGGTAATTGCTGAAGTAGACAGTTCGACTAAGCTGTGCATTTGGTTTAAAACCCACATAAAAACGCTGGATAAAAACCCCCTGATCTTGCGGTCCGTCAATGGACATACCAATATGATCCATATCCAAAAGATCTTCATAGCCGGTTAAAGCAGCTTCAGCCGATAAAACGTCTTCTTCTGATGGCCGGATTTTTGGAGCTGCGATAGTCAGGATTCGTTCCGGGCCCCAGGTGAGGTTCAGCTTCACTGACAGCAGATGGATGAATCTGTTTGTGCTTTTAACCTGGAACAGAACAGCATCTCCATCTTTTTTATTAATTTCTAAAAAAGCATTGCTTTTACCTTCGATTTTCCGAAGAGTTTCCATGGCAGACCAGATTCTTGTCCCGGCCTGATCAAGAGAACAGGAATCATCTATCAATTCGTCCAGCAGGTTAATACGAGATTTACCTAAAAGTCCTGTCCACTCCTGACGCGTACGGGTTGGTGTTACCGGCGCAATATCACATCCCTGGCGACCTGCTCCGGCAATACACAGGCATAAACGTTCATCATGGGATAATGAAAACGCGATTCTGCTTTCCGGCACGCCCTTTACTACTGGTCTGCCGGAAGCTAACCATCGGATCTCAAATAAATTTGAACGAGAACTGTTTTTATCAGCCCTCTGATTAAGTGTTTTCTGAATAAGGGGAAGCTCTTTTTGATGACGCTCATTTTTTGACAAAGCATGGATTCCAGGAATGTATTTTAAACAGATAGCAGGTCTCTCAAGTTCAAGGGAATCACAGAAACCGCCAAGAACTTTATTTACCATGTTGTTATCACGATCATCCGGACAGGCAAGCTCAGCGGCAGTTGGATTGTCAATATTATCCTTTAAAATTCTTAACGTATAGCCAGTCAGCTTTTCTACAAGAGCGCCATTTTGATCAACAGCCATTACATTGTATTCAATCACTTGCATTTTATGTTGTGTCAGATCAACAGCAGCTAAAATAGAAATAGATGATTTTTCCAAATTTTTAACAGGGAGCGGGTAGATCTCAAGCTGTTTGATATAAACAGGGAGGCATCTTTTCTCAGGAACCAGCAGCAGGGCAGACTGAAGCAATGAATCTCTGAAAAAAGGATCTCCCAGCATAAGATTCCGATTTGATGAGTAGGGGAAAGCACTCATAATGATCTGGTCGGTATTTTTTAGATGAGTATAAAAAACAGCGCGCTGAGAATGCTTTCCGATAGTTGGAATAGAGTTAATTTTATGGATTCTATGAAATAGAGGCCCCTGAAACAGCAATCGTTCATTATAAAGATCCAACTTTGGATCAATAGCAAGTGACTGTTTTGAAACAGGAATAGAATATTTAGATGATTCTTCAGGAAATCCTGAAATAAAGGTTGCGGAGAAAAAATCAGATCTTATTCCGGTTTGAAGTTTTGAAATACCTGCCTGAATAACTCTAATATTTGATCCCTTTTGAAACTCCTTAACCTCGGCCCATATAATTATGTTTGCGCCTGTTTCAGAGTCTACCGTGATAGGACGTTCCAGCTTGATATCTTCAATTCGCACTCTACCTTTAAATATTTCTCCAAGTGCATGCGCTGCAACCTGCGCCATGGCCTCTAATCCGAATACTGTTGGAAAAAGATAGGAACCGTTA
Organism: Deltaproteobacteria bacterium; assembly: GCA_021157555.1. Classification (GTDB taxonomy): domain Bacteria; phylum Desulfobacterota; class Desulfobacteria; order Desulfobacterales; family BuS5; genus BuS5. The sequence goes on from JAGGWL010000208.1 coordinate 5,024, forward strand.
AATAAATGATCCTTTAAATAAGGGTCCAGTGCCAAAGATAAATGGACTTTAAAGATAGATTCCACGCCCGGGGTTGTTTGAAGTAATTTTTCAAGATATCTCCCCTTGGGAGGCTCAGCCAATGCCCTGGGTTGCCAGGTATCCATCTCACCCATACGAGCAGCGACAATTACCTGATGGATGCCAGGATCGTTGAAGAATAGATGCACAAATCGTTTAATTCCTTCATGACTTGGAATGGCATATGTCCCTTGTTTTTCAAGATGACTTACACTTCCCATCCTGGCTCCCATGCCTTCATCTTTCCAAATGCTGTAGGCAATAGACAGAGTAGAAATATTAGGGTGATCTATCGCAAGGCGTTGTAATATAATATTTAAAGCTTCATTGGAAAATCCATACCAGGCATTGCCGGGCATGCCTGCAACTCCAATGATTGAGCAGAACCCCACAAACATTTTAAGAGTATCAGTTTTGACTGCTGAAATAATATTCAAGGCTCCCATGACTTTGGGGCTGATTTCCACAAGAGCCATTTCATCCGAAACCTGAGCGGTTTTCCTGGGGATATTAAGTCCTGCCCCATGAATCACACCTGTAATTGTCCCCATCTTTTTTTGAATATAATTCACCGTGGATAAAACTGAATCCGCATCAGAAATATCACAAGCAAAATATTGGGCAATTAGTCCCCTGCCAGAGTATTTTTTTAAGGTTTGGACTACTTCCCGGCTGGCCAGAGCATCAGGATTTGTATCCGGATGGGGAGATCGTCCTACCAGGGCCATGCGGACACCGGTTTTATCGGCCAGCGCCAATGCACATAAAGCTGTAATTCCCCTGGCCCCGCCGCTGACCAGTATAACATCATCTGTTGACCAGATATGAGGTCGAGGTTTATAAAATGCCGGCTGAATCAGTTGATATTTTGCAATCCTGCGCTTAAGTTTATAATCATATCCAACAGCAGTATAAGACGCTGGGCTATTGATTTCCTTGATTGTTTTTTTCGCAATTATTCTTGAATTAATCGTGCTGGAAAAATCTATAAGGCGCACTCGCAAATCACTTCGTTCCAGGTGAAGGCTTGCTGATAATGCACAGGCACAGCATTGGCCAAAATTGCAAAAGTGGGGATGGTTCCCGAAATATCCGCCCCCAAACTGAATATAGGCCACTGTGGTACGACGGCGGGGATAAGCAGAAGCAGGCGGTGGAGAGGTAATGCTTGCAAGCCTTTTAATAATGTTTTGCAACTCAGCTTGATTGACATTACTGCTATTGGATGTCTTAGGCAGAATAACAATGAAATGGGAATATACCGGGTCTTTTATTAACTGATTTTTATGGGCATCTCTGTATGAAGCAGCTTTAACCTGGGCATTGAGTTTTGAAAAAATATTTTTAAATGATTCTAAAAGTTCATTGCTGTCGGAAGAACCCAGGATAAGAATATTGCTGAACTGCCAGTTGCCTTCACGGCGCATCATTTTATGTTCAGGAAGTGGATGAAAAGCTTCTTCTACCAGCTCAACTTTAAACTCGCGAACCCATTCAGATTCTTCCCTGGTCATAGGGAATTTAATCCCAGCCTGATTTTGGGCAATACGATCAATGATAGCCGCAATCTGTCTGAGGCTTCGTTTAAGGAGCGGTGCTAAATCAAGAGAAACTTCCAGATTTAGTTGAAGCGCAGTCTCCTGGATTACTTTTCCAATAACCATTTTGTCACTGATATTCAGTCCTTGTTCGATAATGGTATCCACATCAATTGTGTTACTGGAGAGCCCTGTAGCCTGGGCTATAAATTTTTTAAGTATTTCAAGAGTATCAGGGACTGAAAGATCTGTATCAGAAGTTGTTTCCAGGGCTTTAACTATTTCAGCCAGGGTGGCACCGGCAAGATTAAGGGGCTCAATCCGGTCTTCAACGCCCATAGCTATAGCTGTTTTTGCCACTAAATCACCCGCCTTGATGGAATCAAGGTTTAAATCATCCAGAATTCGCATATCAAGGCTTAAGCTGTTCGAAGGAAAACCTGTAATTTTTTCAACAATTGAAAATAAAATGGATTGTATATCATGTTCATTGGCGCTTTTAGGCAGGGTGACGGAATCCTTTTTTTCCACTGAAGTTTCAGCCGAAGATGACCCCATAAAAATTTTTTTTGGCAGGTATTTCAAGTCAGCCCGGATAATATCAGCCAAAAAGTTGCCCCTGGTTTTTAAATATTCGTCAATTTCTGTTTTAGATAATTTGATTTGCTCGGAAATAAAATTTTCCAGGTTTTCCATAGTATACGGATTTAAATCTTGACTATCAGAATTAATTTTTTTGAATGGTTTTTCACATGGATTTACAATAAATTTTTTTTGGCTCACGGGGGTAAATGGGCGAATTAATCTTCCCTTATACAGGTTATTCCAGTGAATATCTATTCCATGTGTGAAAAGTATGCCAAGCAGTCTGTTAAGATCCTGATTGTTGTGAGGGAGTGATTCAACCGGAAAGCATACAGGGCCATCTGGCCCTGTAATCTCATTCACCAAATTACTAAGCACGCGTCCAGGCCCCACTTCTACAAATAAATCACACATGCCGGCCATTGATTTAACCATCGATATAAAATCAACTCTGGCCAGAACCTGGTCGGCAAAATGATCTCTAAGGGAAAGCCCCTCCTTTATTTCCTGCCCGTTAACACTTGAAAATAACTTGAGTTTAGTTGGCGGAAGATTTAAGGGTATGGAACTGTCTGATTTTAATATATCAAAAGCTTTGGCCGCCAGTTTGGAATGAAAGGCATTTGAAACATTAAGACGATATGTTTTAATACCTTTTTTTGAAGCAGCGGCAATTGCACTTTCCACAGCAGATTTTTCCCCGGACAATACAACCTGGGAAGGTCCGTTAATATTTGCCAGAACCAGATAATCTTCAACCTCTGCCATAATCGATTCTGACTCAAAAGGAGAGCAGATGAGACTTACCATTGTGCCGCTATTTTCATCTCTGGCCGCCATGGCCTTTCCCCTTAGGGCGGCAAATCTCAATAATTCATCGGCATCATAGGCTCCTGCGGCAAAAAATGCGCTCAATTCCCCAAGGCTGTGCCCGCCTGCGGCAACTGGAGAGATTCCAAGATCTTTAAGGAATATGAACCATAAAAGTGATGCAAGGCAAATGGCCGGCTGAGCATTTTCGGTCTGGGATAAGAGAGAAAACCAGTCGTCTATCTGGGCTGCATCGACTGCCTTATCCAGGGGGCGATAAAGCAGATGGCTAATGGGTGTGCCTCCCATTTCGACAGTATGTGTGTCAGCCATATCGACAATATCTTTTGCCCATTGGAAGCGTTCAACCAGTACCCTGGCCATATTTAGTTTCTGGGAGCCCTGGCCTGGAAATATCACTCCTATTTTTTTTGATTCAAGCTGGTTACTCAAAAATATCGTATCTTCAGAATCATGCAGCATTTTATTTTTTGGAGGCGGAGAAGCTGCTAAAATGGAAAGTTCTTCAAGCCTTTTGAGCAATTCATCTGGTTGAGCGGCGATAATTGCAGCGCGGATCCCGGCATTTGCCAATGCTTCATTCCCAAGTTTAGATGCAAGATCCGAGAGCTCGGCAATGCTGATTCCATTGGCGATTTTTTTAAGATTTTCTACTTTGTTTTCAAGTTCCTTTATTGAACCAGCAGTCAATACAAAGAGTTCTGTTTCCTGATTTGAAACCAGCAGAACCCGTTCTTTAATAGCAGTTTTAAATTTAATACTGGGAGGGTCAGCGGATTCAATTGTGACATGACAATTGATCCCTCCAAAGCCCATGGCGGAAACACCGGCGCGTAATTTTTTTTCAGGGTCATGTATTTCACCGTAAAGAACAGGATACAGAGCGCAAGCAGATGTATCGAAAACCGGATGAGGATATTGGCAGGCAGCGGTGGGTGGAATAATACGGCGATTTACAGCTAAAACAGCCTTTATGAATCCCCCAATGCCTGAAGCTGCTTTAGTGTGTCCGATAAGGGATTTTAATGAAGAGATGCCGCATAAGCGTTGATTGGCGTTAGAAACGGATGTTGAAGATGCATCTGAATCTTTTTCCATGGCAATTGCAATACCTTCCAACTCTGCCTGATCTCCAGCAGAAGTGCCAGTTCCATGCCCTTCAATAAAATGCAGGCTGTGAATATCATAAGGCGCACGATCATAGGCTTTTATTAAAGCCTTTGACTGGCCTTCAGCTTTGGGAGCGGTTAAACTGGTGCCGCTGCCATCTGATGAAATTCCCCAACCCTGGAGAACCGAATAAATATAATCTCCGTCATTTTTAGCATCTTCCAAACGCTTGAGAACAACAAAACCACAGCCTTCTCCTGGTATAAAACCAGATCCACGGCGATCATATACGGTCATTTCATTTAAAGCCAGGGCACGGGTTTTGGCAAACCCAATCAGCTCAAAACTGTCCAAACTGATATCAACGCCACCGGCCAGCGCCAGGTTTAAATCACCATTAACAAGTCCTGTAGCTGCCGTAGAAATAGCAAGGAGCGAGGATGAACAGGCTCCGTCAACAACATAACCGCCTCCTGAAAGATTCAGGAAATTACAGATTCGACCTGCGATTGTGTTTGAAAGGCCGCCGGCCAGAGAGTCTTCATTTGTCTCGGGAAAAACTGATTTAAAATATATTTCAAGTTCAGTTTCGATCCCCATAAGCTGAGCTCTGGAAAATCCCTTTGATTGAGTTGCAGCTAAAAAAGCGCGGCGAAAATAAGGCCATCGAAGACGCATTGTATTTGCTCTTGATTGCTCTCCTGTAAGAGTGTTACCCATGATAACCCCGGTATGCTCACCGGGAATATTTTCGCGGGAATAGCCTGCATCTTTAATAGCTTCAATAGCGGTATATAAAGAAAGCCAATGACTGATATCTGCGGTTTTAAAGGTGGAATATGGGATTCTAAGAGATGCCCAGTCAAAATCAAAACCATCAATTACAGCAGCCTGTTTAGCGTATGTTTTATCTGGTTCGTCTGGATCAGGATGATAATAATCTGCTATAGGTAAGCGTTGATTTGGAATTTGTCTGAAGTTGCGACGACGTGAAAGAATATTTTCCCACAGTTGGAGCGGATTCCGCGCGCCTGGATACCAGCAGGCCAAACCAATAACCGCAATTGGGCAGGTTGATGTTTTTCCCGACATAGAATGGACTTCCTTTTTGAGGAATAATTGAATTGGTTTACATCATTTTTGAATTGGTCATTAGATTTATATTATGGAGTATCTGCACTGCTATTTTCCCAACTCTTCCTTAACTGCCATACCGATTTTTTCTAAAGTATAGGGTTTTTTTATGTATTTTCGTGCACCTGACTGCTGAGCAAGCTTGACTTCCTTTGTTTCTGAAAATCCGCTGGCGATGATCGCCTTCTGGGCTGGATGAATTTTTATAATCTCCTGAAATGTCTCACGGCCGTTAAGTCCTTTGGGCATGATCATATCCAAAATAACTAAATCAACTGATTCTTTTTTCAGGTATGCTATGGCCTCCTTACCGCTTGAAACGGCTCTGATATTATATTTTAGTCTGGTGAGTATGTCAGAGGCTATTATTCTTTGCCTTTCTTCATCATCAACAACCAGGATTTTTTCTCCATGCCCCAGGTAGTCTATGAGAGGGATTTTTCCTTTTACAGGGAGTGCTTCACCTCCGGAGACCGGATAGTAGAGTTCAAATATGGTACCTTTTTCACTGCTTTTTACGTTTATGTATCCACCATGATCCCTGATCGTATTCCATACTATGGCAAGGCCCAAACCCGTACCAGTTCGGCCCATTACCTTTTTTGTATAAAATGGCTCAAAGATTCGCGCAAGATCCTCGGGAGATATGCCTGTGCCATTATCCGCTATCATCAGCACTGCATATTCACCAGATTGAATATCTTCATAACCATTCAAGGGCTTGTCCAGATATTGATTAAAAGTGGATATGGTAACTGTCCCTCTGTTCTCAATGGCCTCTGAAGCGTTTGAGATTAAATTCATCAAGGCCTTTTCTATGTGGATGGGAGAGCAGTTAATGTTTAACAGATCAGGAGCAAGCTTGGTTTTAAAGGTGATAGATGGATAGCTTGCGGTCAGTTTTTGATGCTCCGCAGACTTCAGATATACTTCAATCAAAGTATTCAAGTTGGCAATTTCTTTACCAATTGCAACCCCCCTGGCTACCGTTAGCAGGTCGGCTACCACATCAGCAGCTCTCATGCCTGATTCCTGAATTGTTTTAATGGGTTTTCTAAGCGGGCTGTTTTCAGGTAAATCCAGTAATAGCAGTTCCGGATAGCTTACGATTCCTGAAAGGATGTTGTTTAAATCGTGGGCTACGCCCCCGGCCATAAGACCCATGGCTTCCATTTTTTGAGATTGACGTAGTTGGGCTTCAAGTTTCAGCCTTTGATTCATATCCTCCAATATTGCCTGATTCGCTGCTTTGAGCTCGGCAGTTCGTTCTGATACTCGTTGTTCCAGAACGTCTTGCGATTTGCGCAGCTCTTCCTTTTTTCGCATTAGATCGTTGATCAGCAGAAAGTTTCGCCGAGAGAAGAGCTCCATGGAATAAGCAATGAATGTACCTAAAAAATTAATGCCTAAAAAATTAATAACGTAATTCAGCAAAATGATGTCAGGAGAGTTGTATTTCCCAATAATCAGGATAAGATATCCTGTACTAACCAGCCCTCCTGCAATACAGGCATAGATGGCGCGAAGCCTGATGAAAGCGTATCCGAAAAATAGACAAATAATAATACCTATATAAAGGGCATTGCTATTGGGAGGATGAGCAATAGCTACCATGGCAGTGTAACCGCTTCCTGTAATGATTACATATCCGGCAAAAAGAAATTGCCAATACTTTTTATATGAATCTGTAAATGAGTATAGAAAACCAAAAGTAAAAACAGGCAAAATAATTCCAAAGCTTATCAAATACATAAAAAATTGCACATCAGGGAAAAGATAAGCATTGAAAACGCTTAGCAGCGAATAAAAAAACACGGCGACCCCATGACAAAATCTTCCATGTATGAGATATTTTTCAGTATAGTTTTTAAAAAAGGATTTTTCCAGGTCAGCATCTTTGAAGGTAAGGGTAAGCTGATTCATTGGAACATTCATGATCTTTTTTTTTAATAAATAATTCATAACATGCCCTTTATATGAATTTTAGTATCTTAATATTTATTTTCGTATTTTTTCTGGCAGAAAATCTAAAAGACAACCACGAAAACACGAACGATTGAAAGCACGAAATAAAACAATATTCATACTTTCGTGTTTTCGTGATAAGTTCTTTTTAGTTCCGGGTTGTCCAGGTTAGGATATATAGATTTTCAGATAATTATCCAATTTTAAAATTCGGCACAAGGCCAGAGGGAGGAAGACGTATTGCAATACTCCTATGGCCGATAACGCAGTGGAATTATTTATTTGATAATCTATATATTGCTTATTTGATGCTGATTGTTATTATATAAGTTTGTTTAGTGATTGCAATAAAATAAAAATTTGCTTGGAAATAATTATAATTCTTTTGTTGGTATCGTATCTGGAAATAATTATGACAGATAAAAGAATACGGGCGCTCGGGCTTTGTTCCGGCGGACTTGATAGTATATTGGCAGCTCTTCTATTAAAAGAGCAGGGTATGGATGTTGAATGGGTAACATTTACAACTCCTTTTTTTTCATCTGAAAAAGCTGAAAAAGCTGCCTGTATTTATAATATTCCTATAACTGTTTTGAATATAATAAAACCTTATCTCAAGATGCTGAAAAATCCTCCGTGCGGCTACGGAAAACATATGAATCCGTGCATGGATTGCCATGCTTTGATGTTTAAGCTTGCTGGTAAAATGATGGAAGAAAAGGGGTTTGATTTTTTGTTCAGCGGTGAGGTGCTTGGACAACGTCCCATGTCCCAGACCAGGCCTTCTTTGCGTTATGTTGAAAAAACATCCGGTTATGCCGGATATATACTCCGTCCTTTGAGCGCCGAGAAATTACCCGAAACTCTTCCTGAGAAAAATGGCTTTGTAAGGCGTGAGTTATTGATGGATTTTACGGGAAGATCCAGGAAACCCCAGATTGAATTGGCAGAAAAAATGGGTGTTAATGAATATCCAGGGCCGGCCGGTGGCTGCCTTCTTACGGATAAAGGCTACGCAGCCCGGCTTAAGGATTTATTTGACAAGCAGGATAAATATGCTGAAGAGGAGCTTCATCTTTTAAGGTATGGACGTCATATCCGTCTGAATGAAAAGACCAAAATAATTGTCGGTAGAAACCAAAGTGATAATGATAGTATGCTCAATTATTATCATGCTGATGTTAATATTTTGATTAAAGTACAAACAATTCCGGGCCCCATCGTCCTTTTTTATTCAAAAGCCGGATCTTCAGGAGATAGAGCGGATATCCTTGCTGCGGCTTCCATTTGTGCCGGCTATAGCAAAGCTCCCAGAGACAGGGAGGTGCTTGTGGATGTAAGGACTCCGGATAGTTGTAATACTGTAAGGGTGATTGGCACCCCGCCGTCGGAAAATAGCAAAATGATGATATAGCTTTTTTTATATGCGAAGGGCGAACACGAGGTTCGCCCTTCGCAATCTATATGAAAGTGCCTAAAGTTAAGGATTTTAACCAATTATATTTGTGCAGATTCCTAATCTGCACTTTTATATAAAAATCAAAGATGAAAAATCAAACTATTTAGGAGAATTATAACCTAAGGAACGTGGACGAAATAACTTCCACAAGTAGGCGCACAGATTAACCAAACCTATAATAGATACTATATTATAGTCATATTTAAGTGCTAAATTTAAGCTTATTTCAGAGGCAAATCAAAATGAAATCAGTATTGGCAAATTGCTCAGCAAGCATTTCAGAACTAAAAAGAAATCCTAGTGCCCTCATCGAGAAATCTGACGGGGAACCAATTGCAATCCTAAATCATAACAAACCAACAGCCTATCTTATTCCAGCTGAAACATATGAAGAACTGCTTGATAGCATAGAAGACTATCAGCTTGGTATTATAGTAAAAGAAAGACAAAACGAAAAAATTTCAGCCATATCAGTGGAACTTGATGCATTATAAGCTTAAGTTTCTTCCTACAGCCCTTAAGGAATGGAAAAAACTAGATAATTCCATACAAGTTCAGTTTAAAAAGAAATTAAAAAATGTGCTCACTAAACCTCACATATTAAGTAATCAACTTAGAGGTTTTGAAAATCATTATAAAATTAAGCTGAGAGCCAGTGGGTACCGTCTTGTTTACGAAGTCATAGATCAAGAAATATGTATATTGGTGATAGCCATTGGCAAAAGAAACAAGAACAAAGTTTATAAACAGGCAAAAAAAAGAATCAACAAAAACGCCAATTAATTCAGCAGGTACAGCGCATTATCGTAATACTGGCCTATTATCAACTTTGAAGAATGAACCAGCAATGACCTAAGGAACCTGAAACAGGCTAACAGTTCAATCAAGCTGACCTGCGAGCACACGCGTTTTCTTGAGGTAAATCAAACAAATTACAACCCTCTCGGTCGTAGAGCTTCTCGTTCCCACGCAGGACGTGGAAACGAGGTCAATATACACAATTCCTTATGATTTGCTGAAACAGATCAGATCATTTTTCACATCAGCACTTATGCTGCTTCCTTTTTTTATATTTCCCTTGAGTATCTCCATAGAAAGAGGATTTTCAAGATACCTTTGTATAGCTCGCTTTAATGGGCGTGCGCCGTAAGAGGGATCATATCCTTCTTTGCCAAGCAGCGACTTTGCGGAATCCGAAAGAACAAGTTTAATGTTCATGTCTGCAAGCCTGATTCCGAGTTTTTTGACCTGAATATCGACTATCTCTTCGATCTGCTCAGGAGTCAGGTTGTGGAATATAATCGTTTCATCTATTCTGTTAAGAAATTCCGGTTTGAAATTTGCGCGCAATGCTTCCGTGATCTTTTGCTCCATTTCTTCGGGTTTTTTTCCAGCCAGCTCCTGTATCCACCGGCTGCCTATATTGGAGGTCATGATGATCATGGTATTTTTAAAATCTACGGTTCTCGAATGTCCGTCTGTCATGCGGCCGTCATCCAGTATTTGCAGCAGAATATTAAAGACATCCGGATGGGCTTTTTCAATCTCATCAAAGAGTATCACCGAGTATGGACGTCTGCGGACAGCTTCTGTCAAATAGCCGCCTTCTTCATATCCCACATAACCTGGAGGCGCTCCTATCAGTCTTGAGACAGAATGTTTTTCCATATATTCGGACATATCAACTCTCAGCATAGCCCGTTCGCTGTCAAAGATAAATTCGGCCAGGGCTTTGGCCAGTTCGGTTTTGCCGACACCGGTCGGGCCCAGAAAAATAAATGATCCAATGGGGCGGTTGGGATCTTGAAGTCCTGAACGTGAACGGCGAATGGAATTTGAGACTGCTTCAACGGCCTCATTTTGACCAATCACCCGCCGGCCCAGCAGTTTTTCCATATTAATCAACTTTTCCCTTTCACCTTCAAGCATCTTTTGTACAGGGATACCTGTCCATCTTGAAATGACTTCGGCAATATCCTCTTCATCAACCTCCTCCTTTAACATTTTGCGATTCTTTTGTAACTCGGACAGCTTGAGATTGGTTTCGTTAAGTTTGTTTTGAAGCTCCGCAGTCTTTCCATACCTGATTTCAGCCACTCTGGAGAGATTTCCCTCTCTTTCGGCCTGCTGCTCTTCAATGCTTAATCGTTCAAGTTCTTCTTTTATTGTTCTTATTCCCTGAATCAAATCCTTTTCATTATTCCAATGAGCCTTCATTCCGGTTATCTCTTCCTGCATGGCTCCTAAATTCTCTTCCAGCTTTAAGAGTCGTTCCTGTGATGCCTCGTCCGTCTCTTTTTTTAAGGCCTCCTTTTCTATCTCAGCCTGAGTAATCTTTCTCCGGATTTCATCTATCTCAACCGGCATACTGTCTATTTCTATCCTTAGCTTGGAGGCGCACTCATCTATCAGATCAATAGCCTTGTCCGGTAAAAAACGATCTGCGATATATCTGTTGGATAGTGTGGCGGCTGAAACAATTGCAGAATCTTTAATTCTGACACCGTGATGAACTTCATATTTTTCTTTTAAACCTCTTAAAATAGAAATAGTATCTTCAACACTAGGTTCTTTAACCATCACAGGCTGGAACCTTCTTTCAAGGGCAGCGTCTTTTTCAATATATTTTTTATATTCGTTTAATGTTGTGGCGCCGATACATCTGAGCGTTCCGCGTGCAAGTGCCGGTTTCAGCATGTTGGATGCATCCATTGATCCTTCGCTGGCGCCTGCTCCAACAAGTGTATGCAGCTCATCAATAAAAAGAACCACTTCGCCTTCGGCATTTTCTACTTCTTTTAAAACAGCTTTTAGACGATCTTCAAATTCGCCCCTGTATTTGGCTCCGGCTATCAGGGCACCCATATCCAAAGAAACCAGTCTTCTGTTTTTTAGTGTGCCTGAAACATCACCGTCAACAATACGTTGAGCAAGTCCTTCGACAATTGCCGTTTTCCCCACTCCAGGTTCGCCGATGAGAACCGGATTGTTTTTCCTCCTTCGGGAAAGAACCTGTACAATGCGTCTTATTTCTTCATCACGGCCTATGACAGGATCAAGTTTTCCAAGAGCAGCAAAATCAGTTAAATTTCTGCTGAATTTATCCAGAGCCTGATATTTATCTTCAGGATTCTGGTCGGTTATTTGTTGTGAACCTCTAATATCCATTAGCACGGTCAGAATCGATTCCCTGGTAACACCATAATCGGCAAGCAGATTGGCAGCCTTGCCGTTTTTTTGGCCTGAAACAGAAAGCAGTATATGCTCAATACTCACATATTGATCTTTCATCTGGGTAGCTTCCACAAAAGCTGCGTCCAGAATTTTTTTGGTTTCATCTGAAATATAAGTATCACTTACCCCGCTAATTTTTGGGAAGTTATTAATGAGATCTTTTAATTTGCTGTTAATCTCTTCAATTGGAACACCAAGTTTGAGGAGTATGGAATTAGTTATTCCGTCTTTTTCCTTAAGCATTGCCGCAAGAAGATGCTCCGGTTCAATAAGCTGATTTTTCAATTCCGAAGCCGAAGCCTGTGCATTCTGAATTAATTCCTGTGATTTTATGGTAAATTTATCAAACCTCATAAGAATCTCCTTTTAGTTTTTGTCTGTTTTAACAAACTGTAGTATTCTTTTATGTCATAATAAGCACTTATGATTAGGGTTCAAGGGATAGACCTTGCAATGTTGGAATATATTGACAAAATGGCCGATTTTTTTATTTTTTGTCTTGTTTTTTGTCTTGGTTTTTTGTCTTGGTTTATATTTGTTTTAAATTTTTTGTGTGTGCGACCTGACCCAAATAGCTGACAATGTTCACTTTGGGGCGAGTCTTTCTCCACTAAATATTTTATATTAGTATTCCGGCATTGTTTTTGCTATATTACCTATATTTGATACTATATTTGATAAGGGACAAGAAAGGATAAATGGAAGTCTGCCTGCAATTTTATATTGTTAAAAGTTACAATGTTATATACAATTTATTTTTTTAAATAGTATTAGAGAACTGAAATTTCACCTAAATTAAGAACGGGGACGAAATAACTTCCACAAGCAGGTGCAAAGATGGCCTGAAGCTGTGATGCATAGTTGGGAAGTTATTTCGTCCTCGTTCCTTATTGCAAAAGGTGTGGCCTGCATGCTGAAGATGAAGTAAGATAAAGTCAAAGATTTGAAAAAGGAGGATTTTTTAGTGGAAGAATATGAATCTCATAATGATGAAGCGGAGTTGGAGGAAAAAGAGGAACTGGATCTTAACGTATCTAACGATACTCTGGGTCTGATTACAAATGTTCAATTATTTTCAACAAATGACGGGCCCGGGATAAGAACAATAGTGTTTCTGAAGGGCTGTATTATGCACTGCAAATGGTGTCATAATCCCGAGGGGATCTCCCAATACCCTGAAATACTGCCTAAGGTTATTAATTGCACAGGCTGCGGTGAATGCGTTAAAGCCTGTCCAACAGGAGCAATTAGTTTTCCTGAAGAAAAAAAACTGCGCATTGATAAAAATTTATGCATCATGTGTGAAAGCTGTGTGGAAGCCTGCAAGTTTGACGCTTTGAACATCTGGGGCATTTTTATCAGGGCCGGCGATCTATTGGATGTTGTTGAAGAGGACCATTTGTTTTATGAAAAATCCGGAGGCGGTCTCACTATTTCGGGCGGCGAGCCAACAACAAGGTTTGCGTTTACCCTTGCATTATTAAAAGGTGCCAAGGAACGGGGGATAAATACCGCGCTTGATACATGCGGGTATGTGTCATGGCAAAAACTTGATGCTCTGACAGATTGGACAGATGTTGTTTTATATGATATAAAACATATGGATCCGGTAGCGCATAAGGATTTTACGGGTAGAGATAATGCTTTATGTCTTGAAAACGCAAAAAAGCTATCCGCCAAAAGGATCCCCATGAGGATCAGGGTGCCTGTTATTCCCGATCGTACGGATACTATGGAAGCTTTAACCAAAACAGCGGAGTTTGTTGAAAAGCTTGATGAAACCGGGCAGATTCTTGGTGTGGACTTGCTGCCTTATCATCCATACGCAGGAGCAAAATACAGACTTTTTGGTTATGATTATCCTTTCCCTGCTGCGAAAGAGTTTTCGGA
>JAGGWL010000308.1 GCA_021157555.1 Deltaproteobacteria bacterium
GAATCCATTTCTGCCCCTGTATCATTTTTGGCGGATATGGAATCCGCCCCTGCCTTGAGTGAATGTCAATTTTTTGACTGAATCTTATAAGGCTTAAGATATTCGTAACCGTTCACGGTTATCAGTTTACGGTTAACAGTTGAAAAAGATATCGAAATTAAAAGGAAAAAAGGTCTCTGGAACCGGGATATTGACTTGGCATAGAAACGTGGACGATCATTCCTATAGGGAGGAATAATAAAGCTTGATTTATTCCGTTTCAAAGGCATAATATGCCCGTATCAATTCCGTTAGAGAAAGGTTGTTATGGAAAAAAACGAAATAATACGGCTTATTACTGAATGGCAAAACCGTATATTACGGATAGAAGGTATCCTGATTATAACGGATTTGGGAGAGGCTATGATTTTAATTTGATGAAAGCCCTGAAATCATAGGCTGTTTGTATTTGAACTTGAGGACTTATCCATTCAGATGTATCAAATCCTCATTTGCCAAGTCAATGATTTCAGCGAGTTATGTCCTGACCCCCAAATCCGTTATAATCAGAAATTATTAATGTGTTTGTTAATTTTTTAACGGCGTCCTTCCAGGACTAATTGCCTTGAATATAATTTTACCGGTGGTTAAAACCACCGGCTATATGACCTAATCCCTTCGGGATAATATGAGATCAATTTCATCGCTGATCAAAACAAGGTAAAAAATATCCCTTTTTTTAAAAAATACAACTGCTCAATGCCGGCTTCAAGATACCCGAGCCACATATCACCATCTTGCCAATACGTATATTTTAGTAACATTATAAACTTATTCTTTCCTCGTTCCTCATATCATCCGTTCTATCTTCTTGAGCAAAGTATCAAGTCTTTTTTGGGAGACAGGTACAACAGTTTTAAGTTCCTGGGCAAATACGGATACTTTGTATTCTTCGATCATCCAGAAAAAATTTTCAACTTCGCTGCGTTTTTCTTTTGTTGTACATGGTGACAAATTTTCCAGCAAGCTGTTCAGCTTGTCAGTATATCCAGTGACCAGAGATGCCCTGGCTCTGTCTTTATTAATGTCGATAAACGCCCTTTGGCTGCGAAGGGAAATTGCTTTTAAATATCTGACAAGGTGGGACAGACGTTCCGTATTATATAATTCCATAAAATTATTTGGTACAAGCCTTTTTACTTCACTTGATAATCCATTTAAAAACAACAGGTTCTTTTCATTAAATCTTTGTATTTTTTCAAAATCTGCTATCTGTAATAGTGTATCATGATAAGCAGAGATTACGGGAATACTTGTTTTAAGCAGTTCGTCACCTTTTTTTAATATAAGCGGACTGACGGATTCTGCATAAGAATAGAATTCTTTTTTTGAACGAATATTTTTGTTGAACAAACTGGTGATGGCGCTTTGATAAAATCTATTGCCAAGACTGGAGGCGCTTCCAAAATGTGAGGAGGCTTTTTGCAGATTTACAGGAATTTTCATTCTTTTTTTTAAAAATTTTAGATCTTTGGAAAATAGTATAGAAAATAAAGCAATAATCCCTTTTTTATGAGATTGAAGCGCAGTTTCAGGATTGTTGAAAATACGGAGATTAACTTTGTTTTCCATGCTTTCAAGAGCGGGATAGACCGCCCAATTTCCCATATTTTTATTATTTAGGGGAATAGATTCGGGAAGATCCGGAAAATTCCATTCTATTATGCTGCTTCGCTCCCAATTTTTTCTTATTGATCTCAATTCTTTTGATTCGCGAATGTCAATTTGGGGAGAGGCCGTGCCGTATAAAACGGCTTTATCACGGCTGGATCTGATTTCCTTTCCCTTTTCATTTGTGATCGAAATAACAGCTTTAAGATGATCCGGCAGTCCGGCATCCGGCCAGGCCGAAGCAGGTATATTTATCTTGAAGCGTTTATCAATCAATGTTCCCAGAGAGGAAAAAAGGGACGAGGGATTTGATTCCTGGCCATGGGGCATTTCCTTGATAAGAATATCTACTGTATCTGCTATTGGGACCAGCTTTTTTCTGTATTTTTTGGGCAGCCCTTTAATTAATGCGGCAATTTTTTCTTTAAAAAGACCCGGTACCAGCCAGTCAATACTTTCGGAAGGTATGGATGAAGCCAGGGCTGCGGGCACCTTAATTGTTACTCCATCATTCGGTTTACCTATGTTAAAATTATAAGCGCATCGAAATTTGATATTGCCTAAAGAAATTTTATCCGGAAAAAGCTCCAGTTCTTCAGTATCCGGATTATACTTTAAAAGATCCTGTGTTTCCATTCGCAAAAACCGGTCTGTCCCTTTTTTTTTGATGCATGCTTCAAGTGCCCTGATGTTGTAAATCTCCGGCAGTCGGTTCATGTAAAAATCGGCCATCTCCTCCTCGCTGACAAGGATATCCCGCCTCCTGAACCTGTTTTCCATATCAGCAATTTTTTCAATAAGTTCCTGATTGTGCTGCATGAATGATAATATTTTTTTAACATCACCCTGCACAAGGGCGCTGTTAACAAAAATTTTAAATGCTTCAGCAGGATCAATTCTTCCGTAGGAAACCGGCCTTTGCGTAATAATTATCAGGCCGAACAGGCTGACCTGCTCAAACGCCACCACTTCTCCGCGGTTACGTTCCCAATGAGGCTGATTATAAGTGTATTTGCATTGTTTTTTGCCTGCATTTTCAATCCATGCATTATCAATTGCAGCAACGCATCTTGCATATGGACGGGTTGTTTCAATCAGTTCAAAAGCAACGAGCCATTTCCCGGCTTTATTAAAAAGTCCCGAACCAGGAAAAAGCATCACCTCGCTGCCTTTGGCAGCCTTGTAAAAATTTTTCTCTTTTTTTAAAGCAATATTGCTCAGGAATCCGCTTAAAATTGATTTATGGATTGCCTCATAAAGTGGGTGCCTGTCATCATCAGTCTGCCTGGATTTGCTTTGTGAAAATTCCACTTTTTTTTGAAAATTATTTTTATCTTCCTTGATAATATTACTAAGCTGTGAATGAATATCGACCCATTCTCGCATTCGTTTATAGGAAAGAAAATATTCCCGGCAAAATTTTTTCATCCTGTTGCCGGTTTTCACCTTTTGCCAGGTCTTATTATAGGTATTCCAGATATTAAGCAGGGTGATAAAATCGGACAAAGGATCTACAAATTCTTTATGCTTTTGATCCGCCGCCGCGGCTTTCTCAGGCGGACGTTCCCGCGGATCACGAATGCTCATGGCAGAAGCTATAATCGCCATCTCCTGTATACAGCCATATTTCCCGGCTTCAATCAATATTCTGGCAAGACGCGGATCAACAGGCATATTTGCCATTAATCTTCCGTATTTTGTTAATTTAAAACGCCTGCGCCTGGCGGGAGCCTTTGCTTTTTGCAAAACCTGCAATGAAGAAATTGCGCCAATTTCGATCAGCAGGTTAAAGCCGTCCTTGATATTCTTCGGCTCCGGAGGATCTATAAAAGGAAAATCTTCAATATTTCCCAAATTAAGAGCCAGCATCTTTAGGATGACTTCCGCAAGATTTGCCCTTAAAATCTCGGGGGGCGTATAAAGACGGCGTGAATTAAAATCTTCTTCAGGAAAAAGACGGATGCAGATACCGTTTTCTACCCGCCCGCATCTTCCTTTTCTTTGCTCAGCACTGCTTTGCGATACAGGTACAACCGGCAGTGAGGTTATTCTTGAACCTGGCATATAATGCGATATGCGGGCCAGGCCTGTATCAATAACATATTTAACCCCTGGGATTGTAATGGATGTTTCAGCTATGTTGGTTGCAATAATTATTTTTCTGCCCGAACAGCGGGCAAAGATTTTTTTTTGTTCCGATGCAGATATCCTTGCGTATAATGGCAGGACGAAAATTCCTTTATATTTACGTCCCTCAATTAAAGTGCGTGTTTCATGTATATCCCGTTCGGTTGGCATAAAAATCAGGATGTCTCCAAAAGGACTGCCACTTTGCAGTTCGTCAACGGCCTGCGCTGCCATCTCGACATGGGTGAGCTCATCATTCAATTCATGCTTTCCGGCAAAATAACGCGTTTCAACCGGATAGACCCGGCCGGATACTTCAATCACAGGAGCGTTGTCAAAGGCTTTGGAAAATTTCTCTGTATCTATTGTGGCTGAAGTTATAATCAGCTTCAGATCTTTTCTTTTTTTTGATAAAGTTTTTAATATGCCGAGCACAAAGTCGATATTCAGGCTTCTTTCATGTGCCTCATCGACTATTAAGGTGTCATACATATTTAAAAAAGGATCATTCCTGGTTTCTGCCAGAAGAATTCCGTCTGTCATTATTTTTATAAACGAATTTTTGCTGGTCTTATCCTTAAATCTGATTTTATAACCAACAGAACCGCCCACAGCCGTTTCACCCAGTTCCTCTGCAATTCGGGCTGCAACAGTTATAGCGGCTATCCTTCTTGGCTGGGTGCAGCCAATAAGGCCATTGATGCCGCGGTCGGCGGCAAGGCAGAATTGCGGGATCTGAGTGGTCTTGCCGGAACCTGTCTCACCTGCAATAATAACTACTCTGTTATTCCTGATGGTCTCTATAATTTCATCTTTTTTTAAAAAAACAGGCAGGGAGCGGTTGAATAAAGGTTTGGGAATGTTATTTTGGCGCCATTTGTTTTGTTTTTTGAAATACTGAGCAAAATTTAGCATTAAAATAATTTAGGCTGTATATATTCCTGATATGCCGCACATTTATTTTTTTGTTTACATTTTCTGCAAACGTCCACATGCTTGCGCGGCCTTCCTTTTTTGGGACAGATAATATAAACTTGAAGTTTATGCGGTTTTATTAATTTGTCAAGTTGTTCCATAATGCTGCTCTCCAAAATTATATATCATCCCTTTGTAGCATCACGGTTTCTCCATATGGCGCTTGATCGTGCAAAAGTAATCGGAATTCATAGTTTGCAAAATGAATTGTATCGCCACTTTTAAGTCTGGCAGGTGTATTTTCCTGAATTTTTCTTTTGTTAAGACGGGTTCCATTGGTACTTCTGTGATCCTCAAGATAATAATAACCGTTTTTATATTCAATAGTGGCATGAAGACTCGAAATAAACTCCTTGGGAATCACAATGTCGTTGCTTGAATCTCTGCCTATACTTACTGATTTTTTATTCAAAACAAGAGATACAGATTCCTTGGTGATGATATGATCCACATCTATAAGCTCTGCCTGAAAAACAGGGTGATATTCCGGTACGCCATCAACCTGTATTTTTTTTGAATCATCGGGTGCAATTTCTTTTTTCTGCCGTTTATATATTACTATTAAAATTGCCAATATAATAAAAAGTATTATAATTATATAATAATTAATTGGTATTATAGAAAATCGCTGCTTAAAGGATTTATCAGTCTCTCTTGCTTTCGTCAGAGATTTTTTATTTTCTGTCTTTATTATTGAATCTTTTTTTACGATTAATTCAGGTTTTGGCTCTACTTTTTCTTTTTTTGGTGTTATCTGTTTTTCTATCAAGGACGAATTATCAGGCTCAACCGCCTTATGCTTATTTGGCAAAGGCGATAATTGCTGTGTACCCAATTGCGCTTCTTTTACTTTTACTTGAGGTTTGCTTATAATTTTATTTATTTTTTTAAATATATCAGGAATCTCTTCAGCGTTATAAGCCCTGAAATATTCCCCGTTTGTTCTTGATGCAAGTATTTGAAGCATGCGAACGTCGGCCTTATCAGTAAATGCAATACCAAAAATTTTAATGCCTGATTCTTTACTCTCCTGCGTTAAATTATTCTTAAGCCATGCTTCTCCTTCAATATCCCGTTCCTTGCTGCCGGTGTCTATAATTCCATCGGTTAAAAGAATAAGCACTTTCTGCGCTTCTTTTCTCCCATGAATTTTGAGTTCATAAATTGCTCTTTCCACACCTGCAGGAGTGTTTGTAAAAAGCCCTTTATAATTTATGTTGCGCAGACTTTTAAGAAATCTTGCAGCGGCTGCCTTGTTATTCATATTTGCAAGCTGTTCAACCACTCTTGCATCCTGGTCAAATATTACCATACCAAGACGGATTTCTTCACTTGTATTATTGAGCAACTCAGTAACAACATCTCTCGTGATAAATTTGGGATCATTTTTTTTCATACTCCCGGAATTATCCAGAGCAACTATAATATCAATTTTCGGTCCGGTTGAGGAACTATCCAGATTAATTGGGTTATGATCAGGCTCTGCTTCGATCACAACAGGGGTTTCCGAATATTTCTTTAAAAGATTTGATTCAGTTTTTATTATCCGGTCAGTATCTTCGGAAACGCCATAAGAGTTTACTGCAAAAACAATTGTTGTGAAGAGAATAAGATAGCTCAAAATAGATTGCTTGATTTTTTTACTTTTCATGTTATATATACCTTTAGGAACAGGGCACGAAATAATACACAAACACTCAAATGTCTAAACTTTTTTTAAAATAACAAATTTTAAATAATCATGTACCTTGCATATTATAATTTAAATGTAAAGCCATTTCAGATAAGCCCGGATCCCAAATTCCTCTGGCTGGGAGAGACTCACAAAGAAGCCCTTGCCATTTTAAAGTATGGAATTTTTGACAACAGGGGTTTTTTACTTCTGGTTGGAGATGTGGGAACCGGCAAAACCACACTTATCAACGGATTGTTAGAAAGTTTGAGTGAAGATACTATTGTGGCAACGATAACCGATCCTGGACTGGATGTACTTGATTTTTATAATTTTCTTGCAGTTAGTTTTAAAATAAATAAAAAATTTACCACAAAAGGTGATTTTCTTGTTCATTTTATCCATTTCCTTCACAAGGTTTATGCTGCCAATAAAAAGGTGCTGTTAATAATTGACGAAGCACAAAGACTCTCGCATGAAATGCTGGAAGAGATACGCTTATTGTCAAACATTGAAAAAAAAGATGAAAAACTTTTAAATATATTTTTGGTGGGACAGAATGAATTAAATGAAACCCTTGCTGAAACAAAAAACAGGGCATTATTGCAAAGAATAACCACAAAATATGATATAGGACCTTTAAAAAAAAGGGAAATTAAGGATTATATTCAATTTCGTTTAAACGTTGCAGGCACTCAACGCAAGCTTTTCAATAGAATGGCAATTCGTGAAATCATTTCATTCTCACAATGTTATCCCCGCCTTATTAATGTTATTTGTGATCATGCTCTTTTAACCGGATTTATAAAAGAAAAAGACAAGATTGATGCATCAATTATTAAAGAGTGTGTAAAAGAACTCAGTCTTTCCAAGGTAAAAAAGAAAAAACGTAGGAGTCTTTTGGGGGTAAAGGATACATCAATAGCCGGAACAGAAAGAAACCCCGCCAGATTAAAACCAGCTTTTTTAATTCTAATCATTCTCCTATTGTTTATCGGCGGATACAATTATTTTTCAAATAAAGATAAATCAAAAACAGATATTATAATTACTGATGTTACTAAAGGTGGCAAGGTAAAGCCCGGCCTTTCAGTAAAGAATAATGTCAATCTGAAACAAAATAAAACAAATACCCCTCTGTTTAAGGATAAAGATCCTGATAAAACATTACCAAAACCATATGCTGAGGATAAATTGACAATCAATATCCTTCCAAATTCGGATGAATTGTCTTCCGAATCATACAAACTGCTTGATAGATTCGTTCAAAGGATCAAATTATATCCTGATGCTGCAATAACAATAAAAGGATATACAGACTCTTCAGGCAGTGTCGGTTACAATAAACTATTATCAAAATTCAGAGCCAATAATGTGAAGAGCTATTTGGCAGGCCAGGGCGTTGATTCTTCAAAAATCAAGAGTATGGGTATGGGCCCGGCAAACCCCATAGCTTCCAACACAACGCCTGCCGGAAAAGCAAAAAATCGCAGAATTATATTAGAGTTGATACATCCCTGAAACTTTCTACAAAAGCTTTAGGAACGGGTACGAAATAACTTCCCCAACTATGCATCACAGCTTCAGGCTGCACATCTTGAAATAGCTCATAAATTCGAGCGCTACTTGGAACGATTATTTTTTTCCACGCTCCTTAACTTGTGTGCGGCAATTTTGGCTTCGCTTGATTCAGGGTATTTTCTTATCAATTTCTTAAAAATTAAACGAGCATTAGCAGTATCTTCCAAATTAAAAAAAGCAAAGCCCTGTTTTAAAAGAGCGGATTTAACTTTATTGCCATCAGGATATTTTTCAATAACTTTTTGGTATTCAAGTATCGCCTTTTTGAACGATTTCTTACGATAATAGACTTCACCAAACCAGAACTGCGCATTATCCGCATTCCTTGAATTGGGATACTGTTTTAATAAAGATGTAAAACCCTCAATCGCAGCCTTATTATCTCCACTATCAAACGCCTCTTTAGCTTTTTGATATATCCTGTTATCAGGAGTTTGTTCTTTAACAACTTTGCGATAAGTTTCTTTTTTACTATAAACATTACCAGGAACAGGTACTAAAGCTCTCTTTCCCCTGTTGTTTGACTCTTCAAGAGCCATTATCCTGCTATTCAATAAGTGTTCAGTCTCTTCAACCCGTCCATATAAAAGCCGGATTTCATCCCTGAGTTTGTCAATTTCGGCATTAAGGCTTGCAGATTGTTCCCTTAGCAGGTTATCTTCTTTTGAGCTGTTTTCAGTATAGCTTTTAATATTTTTAAAAAAACTTTGATTTTTGGACTCAAAATCCGAATAACGCCTTTCAAGTGATGCAAGTCTGTTATCAAGGATATAAACATCCTCTCTTAAAGCACATCCTGATAAAGAAAAACCAGATATAAAGATAAAAAAAATGACAAAAAATAAAAAAAATGATTTCATAAATTATTTTTTTGAACATAAAAGGCCGGAAAGCTATAAAGCCTCCCAGCCTGCAAATAAGAATATACAACTCAAGACCTATTCCAATACAAAATGTACCCGCCGGTTTTTGGCCCAGGCATCTTCATTATGTTCCAGGAATAATGGACGTTCCTCACCATAACTGATTGTTGTTAATCGTTCTTGCGCAATACCAATATCCACCATAAATTTTTTCACACTCTCTGCCCGTCTATCGCCCAAAGCAATATTATATTCACTGGTTCCGCGTTCATCACAATGCCCTTCAATAATCACAGAAACATCCGAATATTGCATCATCCATATTCCTTTAAGTTTAAGGGTATCCTGTGATGACAAGGAAAGAACCGAGCTGTCAAATTTAAAATATATATCTTCATTAATAAATTTTTCTCTGGCAGCATTTTCCTGAGCAGCCCGCTCCTCAGCAGCCAGAGCTTCAGCAGCCAGAGCTGCTGCATCTGCTTCTGAAATAGTGCTTTCCTCAAGATCCCCAGCAATTTCTTCAACCTGTTGAGCGGTAGAATCTTCGGCCGTTTGGTCTGTTACCGGTGCAGTACTAACCACCTTTTTAGTACATGCTGTGGTAAACAGCATGACAGATACAAAAAAACAGAACGTTAATGTAATCAATAATCTCTTTTGCATTTTCTCCTCCCTAATTAATAAAATGAATTCACCTATAAATATTCGCAGACCATGCAGGATTAGTTTGTTCGCCAGGCATGGAAAGTAAACGTCTCTGATCCGTTCCATAAGCGGTCATTACATATATACCGGCAGTGCCTTTACGAGTGGAACTAAACAGAATCAGACTTCCATCAGGAGACCATGAAGGGGATTCATTATCATAGGAAGATTCTGTCAACCGCATAAGATTTCTGCCGTCAACACTAATAACAAAAATGTTGATTTCACCCTTGCACATACCTGAATAAGCTATCTTGTCACCTTTTGGCGACCAGGCTGGCTCTGTATTATATCGCCCTTGATATGTAAGTCTGCTTACATGTCCTGATCCCACATCCTTAATGTAAATCTGCGGAGTTCCATGTCTTTTGGAAACAAAGGCCATTTTTCTTCCATCAGGAGACCATGAGGGAGATGAATCTATTCCTTTGTTTATAGTTAATCTTTTAGTTATTTTACCCTTTCCGGTCAACATATAAATTTCCTGGTCACCGGAAAATGAAAATGTTGCGGCAAGCTCAAACCTGTTAGGAACCCATGCAGGAGTGATATTAATACCTTTTTTGGCAACAATAGTGCCACTTTTTTGTGTTAAATTTTTTATGTAAAGGTCAGGGTGGCCTCTTAAATATGAAGTAAAAGCCAGACACCTGCCATCGGAGGACCATGCCGGAGAGAGAGTTATATTTTTGTTAAAGGTAAATCTTTTGGGATTGTAACCATCAAAATCACAGATATATATCTCCTTATGGCCTGAACCGGTCGACACAAATGCAATCCTGCTGTCAAATATTCCCCGATTGCCGGTGAGATGCTCTATAATTTCGCTGCAAAACCTCCGGACTATCCTTCGCTGGTCGCCAAGCCTGCTTTTATACTTCTTGCCAACAATCAGCTTGCATTTAAATGTATCATACAACCTCAATTCCATTTCAAGCCGGTTGGCGTTTTCAAGAATAGCTCCTGTTATCAACAGCTCCGCACCAATAGATGTCCAGTTATAAAATTTAATATTTGATGCTGTAGTGCCTGAGCTATGAGCATCTTCCAGAAAAGCCGCCCTGTCAAGCATTTTGAAATAACCGGTAAACTCCAAAGTTGAAGAAAACAAGTCAGAAGCTTCCTGGGCAGTCTTCCTTTCTGCAAAATTGCCTGAAAAGGTTTTAAAATAAGAAACAGCAACAGGAATTTTTCTTAAAAAGGGATTGGTTATATCTATATAATCATATCCCGCAAATGCGATATGCGACCCTTCAAAACAAAATATAACTGCAACACAATATAATACTCTAACAAATAATTTTTTTAACATATCATCTCATATCATCCGAAAATCTTACAACTACCTGATACCTTCAGGCGTAAACCTTAACCCGACAATCACATAAGATTTATGAATTCCTGCAGGATGCGGGCGAACGGGATTCGATTTTATAATTGCTTTTCTGGCAGATTCGTCCAAATAAATATTGCCTGACCTTTTATCAAACCATATATCCTGTATTTCACCATCCGGCATAATTTTAAACGCAATTTCAGCCATAAAATCAGTACGCCCTCCCGCCAGTTGTTCGGAAAATGCCCAGTTTTTTTGAACCTGATAAGCAACTTCAACCCTATAGATATTGATTAATTCGAGTCTTTTTTTTCCGGCAATACCATTAAAATTTTCTACTCTTACATCTTTTCCAGATTCTTTATTGTTCTGTTTCCCTGCCTCCGACTTTTTGATTTCCTCTCTTAAACGTTCAAAAGCCATGGCAAGAGGATCCGATTCCGCCTCTTCAACTTTTTGTTCTATCTGTTGCAGAGACTTATTTTTGAGTGCTTTCTTTTTAAAAGCCTTCTCGTTAAGGACTTTCTTTCGTATTTTCTCTGGTTTATAAGTTCTCTTTTTTAGAGATTTTTTAACCCTTTTCTTCTTTTTTCCCAAAGGAACAGGTTTTGCGGATTTTTTTGCGGTGTTAACCGCAACTTCCGTGTCAGTCTTTGAATCTATCTTTTTGGGTCTAACAGATTTTGATAAAATCTTGTTTTCAGGTAATGAAACAAGACTGACATTAATTACAGATGCTAACGGCTTGTTATCTGGTGTAAATTTCGGAGCAAAAATCAAAGCACATATAAAAATCAGGTGAAATATGATTGAAATTGCATAAATGCAAAAAAACGTTTTTGGATCGTTATCTATCTCCTGATATAAGTGAGCATTAGAATACATTTTTTACCCAAACACGGGAACTCAAAAACTAATAATTAAACCTGATTCAACTTTTTTCATTCTTTTCAGTGGTGACAGGCTCTGTAACCATCCCGATCTTTTCGACTCCTGCGCCTTTAATCTCTGACATTACCAGAACTACCCGTCCATATGGTATCTCTTTATCAGCTCTAAGAAAAACTTCGCGATCTTTCCGCCCTTCCAGAATTTTTGATAATTTTTTCTGAAGAAAATCAATTTCCACCTGATAATCGTTTATATGAATCCCGCCACTTTTATCAATAGTAATTACCAGATTCTCTGCCTGCACAGTAAGAGATTTGGCATCCGTCTCAGGCAAGGATACATCAACCCCTTGCATCATCATAGGCGCTGTAACCATAAAGATTATAAGAAGAACAAGCATAACATCTACAAATGGAGTTACATTGATCTCCGCCATAAGACTATCATTCTTTCCGTTGGATATCACTTATCAATCCTCTCCGTACTTAAAATATCTCTTTCAATTATATTCAAAAAATCAGATGAAAAACTCTGCAATTCAGACTCTATAATCCTGATCTTCTGCATAAAATAATTAAAAGCGATTACCGCCGGTATTGCCGTTGCCAAGCCTGCGGCTGTAGCTACAAGAGCCTCTGATATGCCAGGTGCCACAACAGCCAGACTGGCAGAGCCCCTCAAACCGATTCCATGAAAAGAATTCATAATACCCCATACAGTACCAAAAAGGCCAATAAAAGGGGTTGTACTCCCTGTTGTAGCAAGGAAAGGAACCATTTGCATCATTCTGGTCGTTTCTGTGTTGATTGCCCGCCGCAAAGATCTTTGCAGATTATCAGTACCTGCAACTTTTGAACTCAAAGATAATACTTCAGGTTCCTGTGTTCCGGATTCATGCTTTTGTGGTTCTTCGCTTTTACCTGTATCCCCTGACAAGCTCAACTTTCTCAATTCAAGATATCCGACACGAAAAATTCTGGCAACAGGACAGCCATATAGTTGCCTTGCTTTTTTAAAAGCATCGGAAAAATCTTTGCTCTTCCAGAAAAATTCTGTAAAAAGGATTGATTCTTTTATCGCTTTTCGCAAGTATCGATATTTTATAATAATAATTGCCCATGAGGTTATTGAAAAAAAAAGCAAAAGTAAAAGCACAAATTGAACCATGAGTCCTGCATTGGCTACCATGTGCAATAAATCAATATCTGAAGCAGGCATAAGTGTCTCCGTAAACTTTTTTGTTTAATAATGTCAAAACATTCGAAAACATTCAAAGGAATAAGGTAGAATATAAAATACAACCATAAAACATATTTCAAAGATTTCACTATACTGAATCTGGAGCAGTGTCAACAAATTTGGCATTAGATATTCTTTTTTGAAACTATTGACAAACCTATTTTTCTATTGACAAATAACTAATAAATTATTAGTTATCTCAATGAATATACTTTGGTAATATTATAACGGAGGAAATGATGGCTTGGATAACAGAAACATTCACAACATCAATAGGAAAAAAAATTTTAATGGCCCTTACAGGCTTAAGTTTTTGTGGTTTTCTGACTGTACATCTTATCGGGAATCTCACTCTATATGGTGGTCAGGATCTTTTTAACGCTTATGTAGAACATCTTCATTCATTAGGGCCTCTTATTATAGTGTTTGAATGGGGACTTCTATTACTGGCAATAATTCATATCCTAACAGGTTCAATTCTTTTTTTTCAGAATCTAAAAGCAAGACCTGTAAGATATAAAGTTAATAAAAATGCCGGAGGACGTACCCTGGGATCGGCTACTATGCCGTACACCGGTTTTATCCTGCTCCTCTTCATTATATTTCACCTATTGGATTTTCATTTTGTTGATCATACTACTCAAACTGTTTATCAAATTGTATCCAATTCTTTGTCTCAAATCGGGTTAGCAACTGTTTATATCTTTGCGGTTGTTATAGCTGCAATACACATAAGCCACGGATTCTGGAGCCTGTTCCAGACTTTAGGCGCTAATCATCCAAAATATATGCCCTTAATAAAAAATATTGGCATTCTATTCAGCCTGCTTATAGGAATAGGTTTTGGTTTCATCCCTATATTTATTGCATTTATTGCTTAAAAATATCCACCAAATTTAAGGTGAAAGATAGAAAGGATTTGTTATGCAACTTGATGGTAAGGTTCCAGGTGGTCATATTTCAGAAAAATGGGATAAATACCGTTTTGATTTAAAACTGGTAAATCCCTCAAATAAAAGAAAATTTAATATTATTGTGGTGGGAACCGGTCTTGCAGGTGGTTCAGCTTCCGCATCTCTGGCAGAGCTGGGATATAATGTTAAAACATTCTGTATCCAGGACAGCCCCAGACGCGCGCATAGTATTGCTGCTCAGGGTGGTATAAATGCTGCCAAAAACTATCCCAATGACGGAGACAGCACTTGGCGTCTCTTTTATGACACAGTAAAAGGCGGTGATTTCAGATCACGTGAAGCCAATGTCTACAGACTTGCCCAGGTAAGCTCTAATATAATAGATCAGTGTGTAGCTCAGGGAGTGCCTTTTGCACGAGATTACGGAGGTTTGCTTGCAAACCGCTCTTTTGGAGGCGCTCAGGTTTCAAGAACCTTTTATGCAAGAGGACAGACAGGACAACAGCTTCTTCTCGGCGCCTACAGTGCACTTTCAAGACAAATTAATGCAGGTAAGGTTACAATGTTTCCCAGGAGAGAGATGCTTGACCTGGTTGTAATAAATAATCAGGCTCGAGGAATCATTGTAAGAAACCTGATAACAGGAGAACTTGAGTCTCACGATGCAGATGCAGTTGTTTTATGCACCGGCGGATATGTAAACGTTTTTTTTCTCTCAACCAATGCTATGGCATGCAACGTTACTGCTGCATTTAGAGCTTGTAAAAAAGGTGCGTTTTTCGCTAATCCCTGTTTTACCCAAATTCACCCGACCTGCATCCCGATGCATGGAACATTTCAATCAAAATTGACTCTCATGAGCGAAAGTTTAAGAAATGATGGGCGTGTATGGGTTCCTAAAAATCCAGGAGATAAACGGCCTGCCAATCAAATTCCGGAATCGGAAAGAGATTATTATCTCGAAAATAAATACCCAAGCTTCGGCAATCTGGTCCCACGTGATGTAGCTTCGCGCAATGCCAAGGAACAATGTGACGTTGGAAAAGGCGTGGGTGAAACAGGACTGGCAGTTTATCTTGACTTTGAAGAAGCCATTAAACGTGACGGAAAAAATGTAATAGAAAAAAAATACGGGAATCTTTTTCAGATGTATGAAAAAATTACGGCAGCTAACCCGTATGAAACACCAATGATGATCTATCCCGCTATGCATTATGCAATGGGTGGCTTATGGGTAGATTATAATCTCATGAGTAATCTTGAAGGCCTGTTTGTTCTTGGTGAAGCCAATTTTTCCGATCATGGTGCAAATCGACTTGGAGCCAGTGCTTTGATGCAAGGTCTTGCAGACGGTTATTTTGTTATTCCATATACAATTGGCGGATATCTGGCTGGTACATCAAGAAAAGATATTACAAGTGACCACCCTGCCTTTAAAGACGCAACCCAAGCTGTCAATACACGTATTAACAAGCTCCTCTCAATCAATGGCAAACGTACTGTGGATGATTTTCACCGAGAGCTGGGACAAACTCTCTGGAATCATTGCGGTATGGCCAGGAATGAAGCAGGCCTGAAAAAAGCCAAAGAGCATATCAAAGGGCTGAGAGAAGAATTCTGGCAGAATGTTAAAGTACCTGGAGATGAAAAAGACTTCAATCAATCACTTGAACGAGCCGGACGTGTGGCTGATTTTCTTGAATTCAGTGAGATCATGGTAGATGATGCCCTTGAGCGTAAAGAATCCTGCGGAGGCCATTTTAACGAAGCCTACCAGACCGATGAAAATGAAGCTTTACGTGATGATGAAAATTTCTGCCATGTTGCCGCCTGGGAATTCAAAGGAGAAAATAATAAACCGGAATTCCATAAAGAGCCACTGGTTTTTGAAAACGTCAAATTAACACAAAGGAGCTACAAGTGACAAAAAATATAAATTTAACCTTAAAAGTATGGCGTCAGAAAGGGCCGAACGTAAAAGGCAGACTTGAAACTTATTATGCAAATGATATTTCCACAGATATGTCTTTTCTGGAAATGATTGACGTTGTAAATGAACAATTAACGCTTGAAGACAAAGAACCGATAGCATTTGATCATGACTGCAGGGAAGGCATTTGCGGAATGTGCGGTGCAGTTATAAACGGTCGGGCTCATGGTCCTGAGAAAGGAACAACATTATGCCAGTTACACATGAGACATTTTTCCGACAAGGATGTAATTGTTATTGAGCCATGGAGAGCCAGAGCTTTTAAGATAATCAAGGATCTGGTTGTAGATAGAAGTGCTTTGGATACAATCATCCAGGCCGGAGGATATGTGTCAGTTGACACAGGAGGAGCGCAGGATGCCAACTCCATAGCTATTCCTCAAGAAATTGCTGAACTGGCCATGGATGCAGCCGCATGCATAGGCTGTGGCGCTTGCGTCGCCGCCTGTCCCAATGCTTCCGCAATGCTGTTCACAAGTGCAAAGATATCTCAACTGGCTTTACTCCCCCAGGGGAAGCCTGAAGCAGCACTGCGAGCCATCGCTATGGTCAATGTTATGGATAAACTCGGTTTCGGCAACTGTACCAATGAAAAAGAATGTGAGGCAGAATGTCCCAAAGAAATTTCCATAATCAATATTGCACGCATGAATCGTGAATTTTTAAAAGCCGGCCTTATTTCTACTGTAAAATAAAAACCTGCTCTGTATCAATTGCTTTTTTAGACTATAAACTAAAGCGGGACTCTCTGACATTTCAAGGTGCCCCGCTTTTTACGATAAAAACTACCAATATGGATCCTGTTAATTGTTACAACTGCCTGCACTATTATGTTACATGGGACAAAAACTTTCCATATGGCTGCAAGGCTATGAAGTTTAAAAGTAAAAGGCTGCCATCTGCTGTAGTCTTGCAAAATTCGGGAACTAAATGCCTTGTGTTTGAGAAAAAACAAAAACCCTTCTTATCATCCTGAAAGAACATTCTATGAATAATATTGAGCCACTTATCAAACAGTTAAAAGAAAATGAAAAAATAGCAAAAAAATTTTTTCAGGTTGAAACCAAAATTTTAAGTATTTTGAATTTTAAAGATTTTTTTGAGATTCTTTTAACTGAAATCAAAGAGATATTCAAGGTACCCCATGTATGGATTTCTCTGATCAAAACAAGCGAGGTGACAAATCTGATTCGTCATCTGGAATCATCGAGAATATTAGGAAAAAATATAAATATAATAGATCAGAATTCTTTCCAGCAGCTTCTTGGCAACAATACGACACCCTTGCTCGCCAACGATAATTTAAAGCCTTTTTACAAAATTATAAACATTAAAAGAAAATATCTTATCAGATCAATAGCCATTGCGCCAATTGCTATTGATGGAGAGGTGATAGGAAGTCTAAACCAGGCCGATTTCTCCCCCACCCGTTTCCAACCAGGCATTGACACAGGCCTTTTAGAACATCTTGCAGTAAAAATATCTCTGTGTTTATCAAACGTCACTGCCCATGAAAAATTAAAAATAATGGCCTATCACGATCCTCTTACAGGACTTTTAAACCGAAGGGTAATGGATGCTGTCCTAAAAAGAGAGTTCACACGTTCCGAAAGGTATAAAGCTCCACTATCAGTGATATTCTGTGACATCGACAATCTTAAACGAACAAATGACATGTATGGACATGATACAGGGGATCTACTTATAAAACATGTAGCAGACATATTGTTGAAAGAAAGCAGACAATCTGATGTTATCGCAAGATTTGCAGGGGATGAATTTGTGGTAATCCTTCTGGAAACCAAAAAAAAGGATGCTCTGAACCTAATTAACCGGATCAAACTTTACTGTTTTGCGCATCCCTTAAATATTAAAAAATTATCCATACCTGTTTCAATTAGTTTTGGATTATCATCTACAGAAAACAATTCCATTAAATCATCAAATATACTTTTAAAACAAGCAGATGACAATCTATATGCGGTAAAAAAAACAAGAAATAAAAAATCAGGTAAGGAGGAAGCTAATATAATTAATTTAGCTGTTCACAGAAAATAAAAAAAACCTTATCGTATGCGATAAGGTTTTTTTTATTTATTTTAATTCTATCCGTTTGATGTTATACTAATATTTTTTTGATCTGTTTCAATATCAAGCTCTATCTTTTTGCTATCAGTTTTCATACCTCCGGATTTTTTGCTATCTGCTCCCAACAACTCAACCAACGAAACCGATGCAGCATCACCAGAGCGCCTGCCTACTTTGAGAATCCTGGTATAACCACCGGATATTGCACCATACCGATCATTAGCAACGGAAAAAAGCTCATGGACAACATCTTTTTCTCTTATAATCGAGAAAGCCTGACGCATAGCATGGAGATCTCCACGTTTAGCCAGGGTGATTATTTTATCTGCCCAGCGTCGTAGTTCTTTTGCTTTAGCATCAGTAGTCCGAATACGTTGATACTTAAACAGAGATGTTACCATATTTCTAAACATAGCCTTTCTGTGGCTGCTTGTTCTATTTAACTTTAAAACAGCTTTTCTATGTTTCATTGGATAGCCTATTCTCCTTCTTCTATATCTTCTTCCGGTAGAACGAATCCCTCAAGTGTCATGCCAAGGAAAAGACCCATTTCATTTAAAACTTCCTTGATCTCGTTTAATGACTTTCTACCAAAATTTTTTGTTTTCAGCATTTCAGCCTCAGATTTATTAACCAGTTGATGAATCTTGTTTATATTAGCATTCTTAAGACAATTCGCACTACGAACTGACAACTCAAGCTCATCGACTCGTCTATATAGATTTTTATTAATCTCTGGTTGTACAGGGAGATTCAGTTCCTTTTCAATCACAGGCTCAATAGATTCATCAAAGTTAATAAAAATACTCATCTGTTCTTTAAGAATCTTGGCAGCATATGCTACGGAATCCTCGGGTGAAATACTCCCATCAGTCCAAACCTCCATAGTAAGCTTATCATAATCACTCTTCTGGCCTATACGAGCCTCACTTACGGCATAGCTAACCCGTTTTATCGGTGAAAATATAGCATCTACAGGTATTGACCCTTCAGGAGCATCATCATCCTTGTTTTCTTCTGATAGGGCATAACGCCTGCCGAGTTTGACAACCATCGACATATGAAGGGAAGAATTTTCAGAAAGTGTTGCAATATACTGATCAGGATTGAGGACTTCACAACCGGCATCGTCACTGATAATATCTCCTGCCAGAATCACGCCCTCAGTATCAGCCTTAATGCAAACCTCAGCACAATCAGTCTCATTGAGCTTTAAGCGTACCAGTTTTAAATTAAGAATAATTTCAGAAACATCTTCAAGTACACCAGGAATAACACCATATTCATGCATTACGGAATCAATGTTGAGCGATACAATTGATGCACCATAAAGAGATGAAAGTATTATTCTTCTTAATGAATTACCAATGGTTATTCCAAACCCTCTTTCAAGGGGTTCGCATACAAACTTTCCGTATGAAGGTGTGGAGGATACCTGCACATTCTCCGGCGTAATCATTTTCTGCCAGTTCATGTACATGAATTCGTTTGGTGACATTATTTTATCTCCAGCTTGTTCATCTAAGAGTAATCATAAAAATCAATATTACTTCGAATATAGTTCTACGATTAACTGCTCTTGCATTGGCATTGTAAGGTCTTCCCGTAAGGGAAAGCTTTTTACTACTCCTGTAAATTTCTCTTTTTCCAAATCAAGCCACTGAGGCACACCTCTGCGTACTACCGCACCAAGTGCATCGCCAACTGCCTGGATCTTTCTACTTTTCTCTTTAACTTCTATAACGTCACCAATTTTAACAAGAAATGAAGGAATATTAACCTTCTTTCCATTAACTGTAAAGTGATTATGCCTCACAAAATGGCGTGCTTGAGAACGAGAATTAACAAACCCGATACGATATACGACATTATCAAGCCTTCGCTCAAGCAAAACCAAAAAATTTATTCCTGTAATGCCTCTTTGTTTTTCTGCTTTTTCAAAAAAAAGCCGAAACTGTTTTTCAGAAAGCGCATATATACGCTTAACTTTCTGTTTTTCTCTTAACTGAATACCATAATCGGAAGGTTTTCTCCCCCTCCGCTGGCCATGATCACCGGGAGGATAGCCGTGCCTATCAAAAGCACACTTGTCTGAATAACAGCGATCTCCCTTAAGAAACAATTTTAAATTTTCGCGTCGGCAAAGCCGACAAACAGAACCTCTATATCGTGCCAATAGGAATTCCTCCCGTAAAAATAATTAAACCCTACGTCTTTTTGGGGGCCTGCACCCGTTATGCGGAATTGGAGTTACATCTTTAATCATTAAAAGCTTAAAACCTGCAGCCTGCAAAGATCTAAGAGCAGATTCGCGGCCAGCGCCAGGACCCTTGAGATAAACCTCCACACTTCGCATGCCATGCTCCATTGCTTTTTTGGCAGCATCCTCGGCAGCCAGCTGCGCAGCAAAAGGGGTACTTTTACGTGAACCTGAAAAGCCTTTTACACCAGAGCTTGACCATGCAATAACATTACCGGCCGGATCTGTGATCGAAATAATTGTATTGTTAAAAGTTGATTGAATATGTACAATTCCAGAAGATATATTCTTTTTTTCTTTTTTTTTAGTACGCGTTTTTTTAACCATTCATTTAACACCGTATTATTTAAATTATGCCTTTTTAATTCCGCCCTTTTTTTTTACCGCTGACCTTTTAGGCCCCTTGCGAGTACGTGCATTTGTGCTGGTTCTCTGTCCCCGAACAGGAAGCGATCTTCTATGGCGGAGCCCTTTATATGACCCGAGATCCATTAATCTTTTTATATTCATTGAAACTTCTGTACGAAGTTCACCTTCCACTTTGTAATCACTGTCAATTACTTTGCGGATACTATTAATCTCCGATTCCGACAATTCATCGGCCAAGGTATTCGAGTCCAAATTCAAATTTGCAATTATCCGTTTTGAAATAGTCCTTCCAACTCCATAAATATATGTAAGAGCGATTTCAATACGTTTGCGTTTAGGTAAGTCTATACCTGCAATTCTTGCCAAAGCTGCCCCCCTCTCTATCCTTGCCTCTGTTTATGTCTTTTATTCTCGCAGATAACCCTTACAACACCTTTTCTGCGTATGATTTTACATTTACTGCAAATCTTCTTTACTGAAGCTCTAACTTTCATATTTATCACTCCACACTATGAACCTGACCTTTTTAAATAACATATCATTTTGACCGATAAGTAATCCTTCCTCTGGAAAGATCGTACGGTGAAAGTTCTACAACCACTTTATCTCCAGGCAGTATTTTAATAAAATGCATTCGCATCTTGCCGGAAATATGCGCAAGTACCTGATAATTATTTTCAAGTTCGACTTTAAACATGGCATTCGGCAGAGTCTCAATAACTTTACCTTCTACCTTTATCGCTTCTTCCTTTGGCATAATATAAATCCTGTATAAAAATATTACTAAAATCTGCCTTTAATCTTGCTGCCGCCCTTTTTTAAAAAACCTTCATAATGACGCACCAGCATATGAGATTCAATCTGTGAAATAGTATCAATTGCTACGCCAACAACTATCAAAAGAGCAGTTCCCCCAAAATAAAATGGCACTTTAAAATATGAAATCAAAATTGACGGTAACACACATACTGCAGAAACATAAACTGCTCCACCTAAAGTAATCCTGGTTAAAACTTTGTCGATATAATCAGCAGTACGCTTACCAGGCCTGATGCCCGGTATAAAACCGCCTTGCTTTTTAATATTGTCTGCAACTTCAACGGGATTAAAAGTAATAGCTGTGTAAAAATAACAAAAGAAAAATATCATTATTATAAAGAAAAATTCATACAGCATGCTGCCTGGTCTTAATGAATCAATCAATGTCTGCATCCAGGGAATGGTGATAAAACTTGCAACGGTAGCAGGAAACATCATAATTGATGAAGCAAATATCGGGGGAATAACACCAGACGTATTTATCTTTAAAGGCAAATGTGTTGATTGCCCGCTATACATCTTTCTGCCAACGACTCTTTTTGCATATTGAACAGGTAAACGACGTTGCCCCTGTTCTACAAATACAATAAAAGCAATAACAAGACCCATAAAAACAAGTAAAATAAGAACTGGAAAGATTCCAATTTCACCTGTTGAAATCAGTCTGAATGTATTTCCGATGGCATCAGGAATCCTGACAATAATACCTGCAAATATGATTAATGAAATACCGTTACCGATCCCTTTTTCAGTAATTTGTTCTCCCAGCCACATAATGAAAGCAGTTCCTGCTGTCAATGTCAGCACAGTCATTAATCGGAATCCCCATCCCGGATGAAGAACTGTTCCCATCTGTTCCAATCCAATACTTATTCCGAACCCCTGAATTATGCTTAAAATTACTGTTCCATAACGTGTATACTGTGTTATCTTTTTATGGCCCTGTTCACCTTCTTTTTTTAATTGTTCCAAATGCGGGACTGTAACCGTTAACAACTGCAAAACAATGGATGCACTAATATAAGGCATAATACCTAGAGCAAAGATCGAAAGCCTTTCCAGCGCTCCTCCTGAAAACATATTAAAGACACCAAGTATCGTTCCTTGTGCTCTGGCAAATATATCAGCTAAAGCCACACCATCTATTCCGGGTGTGGGAACATGAACACCAATGCGATATACAATAAGCAAGGCAAGAGTGAACAAGCATCTTTTTTTTAGCTCAGGTATATTAAATATATTACCGAATCCATTTCCAGCCATACTATGCCTCAATCTATATTGATTACTCTACTTTTCCACCTGCTGCTAAAATCTTTTCCATAGCAATTTTGCTTAAGCTGTCTAAACGAATAGTAAGCGGCTTGTTAATTTCGCCTTGTGCTAAAAGCTTAATTCCGTCTCTTTTGCCTTTAAGCAGACCAATGTTTACAAGTGATGCTTCATCAACAACACTGCCAATTTCAAATCTGGCTAAATCCCGTATATTAATTATAAGTATATTTTTTTTAAAAATATTGGTAAATCCCCTTTTAGGCAAGCGGCGATGAATAGGCATCTGACCGCCTTCATAACCAGGGCGCACTCCACCACCAGAACGGCTATTTTGCCCTTTTGTTCCTCGTCCTGCAGTTTTACCGGACCCGGACCCTACACCTCGTCCAACACGTTTTCTTTTTTTGCGCGAGCCTGGTGCAGGCGCAAGTTCATTTAACCTCATCTGATTTCTCCTCAGCTTTCACAAGGTGGGATATCTTATTAATCATACCTCTGGTAGAAGGGGTGTCAACAAGTGCTACAGTTCTATTGAGCTTTGTAAGCCCCATACCGCGCAAAATTTTTTTCTGTTTTTCAGGCCTGCCGATCATACTTTTTACAAGAGTTACATTTATCGTTTCAGTCATACATTTCTACCTCGAAAATTGACGAATCATAAGAGGATATATAAATTTTCAGATAATTACAAGATTTTAAAAAATTTGACACAAGGACAGAGGAAGGAAAACGTATTAGAATACTCCTACGACCAATATCACAGTGAACCTATTCAGGTAATATAGTTATAAAGAATTAATATCTATCCCCCGCCTCGCTGCAACTTGCGCACGACTTTCAAGTCGTGTAAGCCCCTCAATGGTCGCCTTAACAAGATTGTGAGGATTGTGAGATCCCATACACTTTGTAAGAATATTCTGTACACCCACAGCTTCAAGTACAGCGCGAACGGCACCACCAGCAATAACACCAGTTCCTTCTGAAGCAGGTTTAAGCATAACTTTTCCTGCTCCATACTTACCAAGAACCTCAAAAGGAATTGTCCCCTTGTTAAGAGAAACTTTGACCATGTTTTTCTTTGCCTTTTCAACACCTTTACGAATAGCTTCCGGAACCTCTCCTGCTTTTCCCAATCCCTGACCAATAGTTCCGTTTCCATCTCCAACAACTACTATTGCACTAAAGCTGAATCTGCGGCCACCTTTAACGACTTTTGCCACTCGATTAATATACACAACTTTATCTATTAACTGATTTTCTCTTGTATCTTTTTTGAACAAGGGGGCTCCTCCTTCGATCTAACACTAAAAATCCAATCCAGATTCTCGGGCTCCTTCAGATACTGCCTTAACTCGCCCATGATATAAAAAACCATTACGATCGAAAACAATTTTCTTTAACCCATTTTCAACTGCACGTTCGCCTATAAGTTTACCAACATAACGCGCAATTGCCGTTTTATTTTCAAAATCAGTCTTTTCCCTGGTTTCCCGTTCAAGACTTGAAGCAGCAACAAGCGTACGACCAGAAGTATCATCAATTATTTGCGCATATATATGCTCTGCACTGCGGAAGACACTTAGTCTTGGTCTCTCCTGTGTACCTTTTAATTTCTTGCGCACTCTCTTTTTTCTTTTTAAACGCATTTGTTTCTTTAAATCAAGCGAACCCATTTCACGCTTCCTTTTAGAAAAAAATTATTTCACTCCAGTCTTACCGGCTTTCCTTCTAATATGTTCTTCGGCATATTTGATGCCTTTACCCT
Source organism: Deltaproteobacteria bacterium (assembly GCA_021157555.1). GTDB lineage: Bacteria > Desulfobacterota > Desulfobacteria > Desulfobacterales > BuS5 > BuS5. Next base: position 24,523 of record JAGGWL010000308.1, read on the forward strand.
TATAAGGTTCAGGAGGCCTTAACATTCTTATTGAAGCTGCGGTCTGACCAAGTACTTCCTTATCAATACCTGCAAGTTTTATACTATTCTTCTTATCTACAGTTGCTGAAATTCCTTCAGGTAAAACAAAATCAATAGGATGAGAATATCCCAAATTAAGGGTTATCGTATTTCCCTTAAGCGTAGCACGATATCCTATGCCGTTTATATCCAATACCCGTTCAAATCCCTTGCTGACGCCATGTACCATATTGGCAACTATACTTCGGATACTGCCCTGTAAAGATCTGCTTATCCTGTCATCCTTATAAACAGTTACATATATGATCTTGTTTTCAAACTTTAGATCAAGGGCAGGATGAATAGACCTTCCAAGAACTCCTTTTTCACCCTTCACATTTAAAAAATTTTCTTTATATGCAACTTCCACATTATCAGGTATTAAAATTGGCTTTTTGCCTACACGAGACATTATCTTTTACTCCTCATAACTACCAAACATTACAGAGAATTTCGCCACCCACATTCTCTTTTCTTGCTCTTTTATCTGTTATAATTCCAATAGAAGTAGATAAAACAGAAATACCCATACCGCTCAAAACATCCTCTACATCTCTTGCTTTTACATAAACCCTTCTACCAGGTTTACTTATTCGTTTAATAGCAAGGATAACATTGGAACGATCTTCGCCATATTTAAGATACAAATGCAAGACACCCTGCCTGTTATCATTAGTAAATTTATAATTTTTTATAAATCCTTCAGCCTCAAGCACTTTGGCAATTTCTATCTTTATTTTTGCACCAGGTATATCTACTTTTAACATTTTTGCCTTTACTGCATTTCTGATGCGTGTCAGCATATCCGCAATCGGATCACTCATTGACATTCTACTCTCCGTTCATAAAGATTAAAAAATACTATAAATTTATTTTCTTAAAAGAATTTTTAATTAACTTTTTTTACCAACTAGACTTTGTTACTCCGGGAAGTTTCCCATTTGATGCAAGATCTCTGAAACAAATACGACATATGCCGAATTTTCTCATAAATGCCCTGGGTCTACCGCATATTGGGCATCTATTATATGCTCTTACCCCAAACTTGGATTGTCGCATTGCTTTCATTCTAAGAGCTTTTTTTGCCAATTTTTCCTCCTTATCACTTTATGATTTAGCAAAAAAAATGCATAATCATCAACACACTCTACAAAGCTTGTTTCCTGCAGAAGGAATTAATTTCTGAACGGCATACCTAAAAGTTTAAGGAGTTCTTTGCCTTCATTGTTATTCTTTGCAGTATTTACGATAGTAATATTAAGCCCATTTATTTTGTCTATAGCATCATACTCAATTTCGGGAAAAATTATCTGTTCTTTTATTCCCAATGAATAATTTCCAAGACCATCAAAAGCTTTAGGTGAAAGGCCTCTAAAATCACGCACACGAGCAAGAGAAATATTTACAAGTCTATTATAAAAATCATACATCCGCGTATTACGAAGAGTTACCATGCATCCTATAGGCATACCCTTCCTGAGCTTAAATGCAGCAATAGATTTTTTTGCCCGTGTTATAACGGGTTGTTGTCCCGAAATAATCTTTAATTCAGCCAATCCGGAATCAAGAAGTTTATTGTTATTTATTGATGCTCCCAGCCCCATATTTAATACAATTTTTTCAAGTTTAGGAACTTGCATGACATTGTTGTATTTAAAAATTTCTATTAGCTTAGGGACTACTTCCTTATCATAATACTTTTTTAACTGTGACATCAATTTTCCCCAAAAACAAATGGTTTATGCATCAATCATTTCATTACACTTTCTACAGACACGAACTTTTTTCCCGTCTTCAAGGATCTTCATCTTGATCCGTACAGGTTCAATGCATTTATTACAAACAAGCATTACATTAGACCAGTGCAACGGAGCTTCCTGCGTTATTATACCACCCTGCTTGTTAGTCGCATTTGGTTTGGAATGTTTTGTTACTATATTTATCTTCTCAACTACAACCCGACTATCTTTTCTGATAACTTTAATAATCTTTCCAATTTTAGAGCAATCCTTACCGGCAATTATTTTAACTTTATCATCTTTTTTTAAATGGGTGCTATTACATTTCATTTTTCTATAAAACCTCAGGAGCAAGGGAGATAATTTTCATAAATCTTTTAGCCCGTAGTTCTCTTGCAACTGGACCAAAGATACGTGTTCCGACTGGCTCTTTATTTGCTGTAATTAAAACCGCAGAATTATCATCAAATCTAATATATGACCCGTCAGGGCGTTTAATTTCCTTCTTTGTTCTAACTACTACTGCTTTAAGCACATCCCCTTTCTTTGCTTTGGCATTAGGGATTGCTTCCTTTATTGACACAACAATTATATCACCTACGCTAGCGTATCTTCTGCGTGATCCACCTAAAATTTTTATACAATAAACAACTTTTGCTCCTGAATTGTCTGCTACCGTTAATCTTGTTTCTGCCTGTATCATAATAAAGTGTTCCCTTATTCAATCAAACGGCTCTATCAAGTATTTTATTTAGACGCCACTTCTTGGTTTTGCTAATCGGTTTGGATTCTACAATTAGCACCTTATCACCAAAACAGCATTCATTTTTTTCATCATGCGCTATAAAACTTGAACGTCTTTTTATATATTTGTGGTAAAGTTTATGTTTAACAAGTCTTTCAACCTGTACCACAACCGACTTGTCCATTTTATCACTTACTACTGTTCCAGTAACCTGTTTTCTCATTCCACGTTTTTTCATGGCACCAACTATTCTATCCAATGAATATTTTATTAGTTATTTCTCTTTTAACAGTCTTTATCCGGGCTATATTTCGCTTGACCTTTTTCATTGTTTGAATATTTTCAAGCTGACCTGTTTTATGCTGAAAACGCAAGTTAAATAATTCTTCTTCAAAATCATTCAGCTTCCGGCTCATTTCTTCTATACCTAACTCTCTAATTTCACCTGCTTTCATTACCATTCACTCCTTGCAACAAATCTGGTTTTCACTGAGAGTTTATGTGAGGCCAAGCGTAGAGCTTCTTTTGCAAGTTCCAAAGATACACCCTCCATTTCATAAAGCATTTTTCCAGGTTTAACAATTGCTTTCCATCCTTCAGGAGCTCCTTTGCCCTTACCCATTCTAACTTCAGCAGGTTTTTTTGTATATGGCTTGTCAGGAAAGATTCGTACCCAGATTCTCCCACCTCTTTTCACATGCCGGGTCATTGCTATACGGGCGGCCTCAATCTGTCTGGCATTAATTCCTCCGCACTCTATAGCCTGTAATCCGTAGTCACCAAAATTTAAATTGCAACCCCGGTATGCAACTCCCTTCATTCTACCTCTCTGGTGCTTACGAAACTTCACCTTTCTGGGACTTAGCATCTAAAATTACTCCTGTTATATCAAATCAATATCTAAAATCGTTAAAGATTATCTTTCTTTAAAATCTCACCTTTAAAAATGAAGACTTTAACTCCAATGACCCCATAAGTTGTATTGGACTCTATAAAACCATAATCAATATCAGCTCGTAAAGTATGTAAAGGAACCCTACCCTCTTTATAGCACTCCGTCCTGGCCATCTCGGCACCGCCTAAACGTCCTGCACATATAACCTTGATACCTTGTGCGCCAAATCTCATAGCAGATTGAATACCTCGTTTCATAGCTCGACGAAAAGCAACCCGCCGTTCAATCTGAAGAGCAATACTTTCTGCCACAAGCTGAGCGTCAACTTCAGGTTTTCGTACTTCCTGAACATCAATAAAAATTTCTTGAGAAATTATTTTCTCAAGCGATTTTTTTAGAGCAGAGATCTCGGCTCCTTTTTTACCTATAACAATGCCAGGTCTTGATGTAAAAACCCTGAGTCTGACACGCTTGGCGGATCTCTCTATTTCAATTTTGGAAATACCAGCATGATAAATTTTCTTTTTGACAAATTTTCTTATATTAAAATCTTCTATAATATAATCAGCATAATTTTTATCAGCATACCACCTTGACTCCCATGTCTTAATTACACCCAGTCGCAAACTTATAGGATTTACTTTCTGGCCCAAGCTTTGTCCCCCTTATAGCAAATCATCGCACAATATAACTGTAATATGAGTAGTTCTTTTTAATATTCTCGTCCCTCTGCCTCTGGCCCTAGCTTTAAATCGTTTCAATGTTGGGCCCTGATCAGCTATTATATTTCGAATCACCAGTGAATCTATATCTACACCTGAATGCTGATCAGCATTTGCCACAGCACTGCGTAAAGTTTTCTCTAATATGCCCGCAGCTTTTTGAGGCATAAATCTCAAAATATCAAGGCCGACTTCAACAGGTTTTCCCTTAACAGCATCAACAATCATACGAACTTTTGTTGAAGAAATACGCACAAATTTCGCTACTGCTTTAAACTCCATTCTATACTAATCCTTATAAATGTAAATACCTATTAGAAACGGGGACAAAAGACCTTCATCACTACGTGCCTAATTGTGGAAATATTTTACCATCGTTATTACTTTTTTAACCTGGACTTTTTGTCACCAGCATGCCCATAAAATGTTCTTGTTGGAGAAAATTCGCCCAACTTATGGCCAACCATATCTTCAGAAACAAAGACCGGAATAAATTTTCTTCCATTATGAACCGCCATGGTTATACCTACCATATCAGGAATAATAGTCGACCTTCTTGACCATGTTTTTATCACTTTATTAGTTCGTACTGCCTGAGCAGCTATTACTTTTTTTAATAGCTTTGGCTCTATGTAAGGTCCTTTTTTTAACGATCGCGGCATAAGTACTCCTACTTCAATAACAAATTAAAGATCAGGCACAGGCTTTAAAAAAATAAATTTTACAAAACCTAAACTTGACTCACAATAAAATTATATCTATTTTATCTTTTAGTTCTCTTCTTTAGAATATAACGGTTACTCTTTTTTTTGTTTCTTGTTTTAAAACCTTTTGCAGGCACGCCCCATGGACTGCATGGATGTCGGCCACCTGATGAACGTCCTTCACCGCCCCCCATAGGATGATCAACAGGGTTCATTGCAACGCCTCTAACTTTAGGACGTTTCCCAAGCCAACGCTTTCTTCCAGCCTTACCAAGTGATATCTTTTCATGAATTACATTACCCAACTGACCTATTGTTGCCTTGCAATTCATCAAAACCATCCTGACTTCCCCGGAAGGAAGCTTCACTTGAGCATACCTGTCCTCTTTCGCCATAAGCTGCGCAAACGTACCGGCACTTCTGACGATTTGTCCACCCTTACCTATCTTCAGTTCAATATTATGAATATGCGTACCCAAAGGAATATTTTTTAAAGGAAGTGTATTCCCTGGTTTAATATCAGCTTCTGCGGATGAAATTACAAAATCACCGACGGAGAGCTTAAGCGGTGCAAGTATATAACGTTTCTCGCCATCAACATAATATAATAAAGCAATCCTGGCAGATCTGCCAGGATCATATTCAATTGTAGCAACTTTTGCAGAAATTCCGATTTTATTTCTTTTAAAATCAATTATCCTGTAACGTCTCTTATGACCGCCGCCACGATGCCTGCTGGTAATTCTTCCGTTTGCATTTCGCCCACCTGTCTTTTTTATAATTTTCAGCAGGCCCTTTTCAGGGGTAGATGTTGTAACTTCCTCAAATGTCGAATAAGTCTGAAATCTGCGACCCGGAGAAGTAGGTTTAACTCTTTTAACAGCCATCATGAACCTCTCGTCTAAAATAAAGATCGGAATATCTATAAATTTTCATACAAATAGTGCCTGAACGAAAACTGCTAATTTTCGTAATAGCTAAGCCTAAACACCCTCAAAAAATTCAATTCTTTCACCAGGCATCAATTTTACAATAGCCTTTTTCCAATCTTTTCGTTTACCTGTTATACGGCCTTTCCGTTTTATTTTGCCTTTTACCTGAATGGTATTAACAGAAACAACCTTAACTTTAAATATCTGTTCAACAGCTTTTTTTATTTCAACCCTATTAGCAGTTTTATCAACTTCAAAAAAAAACTGATTTGACTTTTCTTTTAAAAGTACACTTTTTTCAGTAACAATGGGTTGATGGATGATTCTATAATTAATCATACAGCAAACCTCCCTTCAACTCCACTGATGGATGACTGCAATAATACTAAATGAATATGCTTAAGAATATCGTAAACATTAAGTCCTTCATATTTCATGACTGTTATGCCAGAAACATTTTTTGAAGAAAACTCAAGCGTTTCATTTTTTCCCTCTGTCACAATCAATGCATTTTTTATATTCAGCTTGTTGATGATTGATACAAAATCTTTCGTCCTAATCTTATCCAGATTAAAGTTATCCAGTACAATAAGCTCATTAGCCCTGTATTTGCTGCTTAACGCCATTTTAAGAGCAAGTTTTTTTACTTTTTTGGGAACCGAGTATGCATAAGACTTGGGATCAGGGCCAAAAACGGAACCACCTCCACGAAGCAGGGGCGACTTAATATCGCCTCTCCGTGCCCTTCCTGTACCTTTCTGTCGAAACAATTTTTTAGTACTTCCCTTTACATCACTACGATGTTTGACCGAAGCAGTACCTGACCGTTTACAAGCTAATTGCATCCTGACGACTTCATGTAAAACACTCGCCTTAACAGGAACATCAAATATATCGCCTGACAGCTCTACTTCGGAGACCTTTTCCGCTTCCGTATTTAAAACATCCACTACAGCCATTATCAATACCAAAATTATATGTTTGTTAATTCATAAAAAAAAACATAATGCTAATAAATTAAAAAATTATTTATCAAGCAAATTTTCTTTTTTTGATTGTTATTAATCCCGAATTACATCCAGGCACTGCACCCTTTATTAATACCAGATTCTCTTCCAGTCTAATATCAATTATTTCAAGATTACGTACAGTTTTCAAAGAATTACCATATTGCCCTGGAAGCTTTTTCCCTTTTATAACCTTGCCAGGCCAAGCGCTGCACCCTATAGACCCAGGAATTCGATGACTATGGCTACCATGTGTCTTTTTGCCTCCATGAAAGCCATGACGTTTTATTACACCTGAAAATCCACGTCCTTTCATTGTTCCCAGAACATCTACCAGCTCCCCCACCTTAAACATATTAACAGGAATGGATTGCCCTATATTATAGAGAGCAGGATCTTCCACTCCAACCTCTCTAAGATATAAAAATAACCCTTCTGAACTCTTTTTCAGATGCCCTTGTTTTGGTTTATTAATACGCGATTTCTTCTGTTCGCAAAAACCAAGTTGAAGTGCGTTGTAACCTTCCTTAACAACTGTTTTGATTTGTGTCACAATACACGGGCCAACCTGTATCACTGTTACTGGTATATGTTGACCATCCCCTGAAAAAACTCCGGTCATGCCTATTTTTTTTCCTATCAATCCTTTACACATGGCTTTAACGATTCCTATGCCTATAGTTTTATCTCTACATCTACTCCGGGAGAAAGATCCAGCTTCATTAATGCATCTACTGTCTGCTGTGTCGGTTCTACAATATCAAGAACTCTTTTATGCGTTCTAATCTCGAACTGTTCGCGAGATTTCTTATCTTTATGCGGTGAACGAAGAACACAATACTTATTTATTCTCGTTGGAAGAGGAATCGGCCCCACTACCTTGGCACCCGTTTTGTTAGCTGTATCAACAATATCTGACGCAGACAGATCAAGAAGCTTATGGTCATAAGCTTTAAGCTTTATCCTTATTTTTGTGTTGACTTTCATCATATTTTCTTTCGAATTCTGGAATGCTTTTTTTTTATTCGATCACTTCGATTACAACACCTGCACCAACAGTACGTCCGCCTTCTCTAACGGCAAACCTCAATTCTTTTTCCATTGCTATAGGTGTTATCAACTCAGCCGTTATCGTTACGTTGTCACCAGGCATTATCATCTCCA